>JAICZD010000010.1 GCA_025933855.1 Modestobacter sp.
CGGGCGCGAGGTCGGTGGGCGGGCGCGAGGTCGGTGGGCGGGCGCGAGGTCGGTGGGCGGGCGCGAGGTCGGTGGGCGGGCGCGAGGTCGGTGGGCGGGGACCTACCGCTGCGCCGCGGTCACGGCGGCGGTCAGCCCGGCCGGCGAGAGGTCGGCCAGCTCGGTGCCGTCGACCCGCACGGTGGGCGTACCGGTCACGCCGTCCCGGCTGGCCTGCTCGGTGACCCGCTTGACCCAGTCGCCGTAGTGCAGGTCGCGGATCTGCTGCTCGACGGCCGGGCCACTGGCGCCGGCCTGCGCCGCGTAGCCGATCAGCTGGTCGTCGGTCAGCCCGCTGCCGCCCTCCTCGGGCTGGTTCGCGAACAGCAGGTCGGCGAACTTCTGGTAGGCGTCGGGGCCGGCGGCGCCGACCACGACCGCGGCCGCGTCGAGCGCCCGGGTGGAGTAGTCGTCGTTCGCCGCGGTGTCCAGGAACGCCATGCCGTGGTGCTGCACCTGCACGGTGCCGGCGGCGACCAGCTGCTCCAGCGTGCCGCCGGTGGTGTCCTCGAAGGCCTTGCAGTTCGGGCACTGGAAATCCTCGTAGAGGTCCACGGTGACCGGGGCGTCGGCCGATCCCACGGCGATGACGTTGCCGCCGTCCACGGTGTGCGGCGGAGCGGCGACGGCGGCCGGGGTCGAGGTCCGATGGGTCTGGACGGCGATCACCACGACGAGCGCGACGACCACCGCGACGGCCGCGACGATCCCGCCGACGACCGTGCGGCGCCGGCGGAGCGCGGCGGCCCGGGCGGCCTCCTCCGCGGCGCGCTTGGCGGCGATCCGCTCCCGGGCGGCCGCCCGCTTCGACTGCGGGCGGGAGGTGTCAGCGGGCATGACCGGGCTCCGTTCGACGAGCCGGCGGCGCGGCCGGGTGCCCGAGGGCCAGTCGGGACGCCGGCCACCGGGCCAGCGCGAGCGCCACCAGCAGGAGAGCGAGGTCGCGGGCCACCTCGCCGGGATAGGCCGTCCGCCCGGCGGCCACCTGCCCGCCACCGCCGAAGCAGCCGCAGTCGATCTGCAGGCCGCGCGCCCAGGCCGAGGCGACCGCGGCCACGAACACGACGAGCAGGACGGCTGCGCCGAGCGCCGCCGTCCGGACGTAGACGCCGGCCAGGAGGGCCAGGCCCACGGCGATCTCCAGGACCGGCAGGCCGAAGGCGACCGGGCCGACCAGCGTCTCGGGCAGCAGCCGGTAGGCGCGCACGGCGCGCTCGGCGGCCGCGGGATCGGGGAGCTTGAGCGCCCCGGCGACCACGAAGACCCCACCGAGCAGCGCGCGGGCGGCGGTGGCCAGCCAGGGAGCGGCCGTACCGAGGGTGGACTGCACGGCACCACAGTGTGCCGCAGAGTTAGGTGCTCGCTGACAGGTGGCTGGGCGCTCGCTGGGAGCCGACGCCGAGGGCCCCGGCGCGCGGTGCGCCGGGGCCCTCGAGGAGGACGGGGTCCTCTTTCAGGCGCCGCGGAGCACGGCCTCGATCTCGAGCTCGATGCTGATCTTGTCGCCGACGACCGCGCCGCCGCCGTCCATCGGCATGTCGATGTCGACGCCGAAGGCCTTGCGGGAGATCTCCGTCTTGCCGCTGAAGCCGGCGCGCGTGCCGCCATAGGCGTCGGGGCCGAAGCCGTTGAGCTCCAGGGCCAGGGTGACCGGCTTGGTGTTGCCCTTGAGGGTCAGGTCGCCCTCGACGAACCAGTCCTCGCCCTCGGCGCGCACGCCGGTGGAGCGGAAGGTCATCTGGCCGTGGTTGCCGACGTCGAAGAAGTCGGCGGAACGGATGTGGGCGTCGCGCTGCTCCTGCCGGGTGTCGATGGAGTTCATGTCGATCGTCGCGGTCACCGAGGACTCGGCCGGGTCGGCCGCGGTGACGATCTCGCCGGTGAACTCGCGGAAGTAGCCGCGGACCTTGCTGACCATCATGTGGCGGACGGAGAAGCCGACCGTCGAGTGCACGGGGTCGATGTCCCAGGTGCCGACGACGTAGCCCGGGATCTGGATGGCGGTGCTGGTCATGAAACCCTCCAAGTGGTTGAGCGTTTGACTGTCTCGCTGGGCATAGCGTAGTTGAGCGTTTGAGTATTCCGCCAGTACTCTGGGGTCATGACCGCGCAGGTGTCGTCCATCCCACACTCGGCCGGGCCTGCCGCTGAGGAACCATCGTCCGCCGTACCCCGGCCGGCCCGCTGGCTGGATGCCGAGGAGCAGAAGGCCTGGCGCGCCTGGCTGTACAGCTCCCAGCTGCTGCAGGAGCGCCTGGACCGCGAGCTCACCCGGGAGACCGGCATCTCGCACGCCTACTACGAGATCCTCGTCCAGCTGTCCGAGGCGCCCGAGCGCCGGATGCGGATGAGCCAGCTCGCCGACCGCAGCCTGTCCTCCCGCAGCCGGCTCTCGCACGCGGTCACCCGGCTGGAGGAGCGGGGCTGGGTCGCCCGCGAGGTGTGCGCCGAGGACGGTCGCGGGCAGCTCGCCGTCCTCACCGACGCAGGCTTCGCCGCGCTGGCGGCCGCCGCCCCGGTGCACGTCGAGGGTGTGCGCACCCACCTGTTCGACCAGCTCACGCCCGAGCAGGTGGCCGCGATGCGCGACCTCGGCGAGACCCTGCTGCGCCACCTGACCGACCCGCGCTGACCCCGGGCTCAGCGCAGGTCGTCCGGCTCCCCCGGCCACCGCGGGACGCCGGCCACCTCGCCGGCCGGGGCGCGGAAGTCCGGCGGCCGCTTGGCCAGGAACGACCGCACCCCCTCGGCGGCGTCCTCCCCCGGGCCCAGCTCCTGCAGCGCCGCGGACTCCGCCCGGTGCGCGTCCCACGGCGAGGCGGACCCGAGCATGGACCACAGCAGCTTCCGGGCGGCGCCGACCGCGACCGCGGAGGTGTTGTCGGCGATCTCCCGGGCCAGCGCGTAGGCCGTGGGCAGCAGCTCGTCGTCGGCGACCACCCGGGAGACCAGCCGGCCGCGCAGCGCCTCGGCGGCGTCGAACACCCGCCCGGTGGCGACCCACTCCATGGCCTGGCTGATGCCGACCACCCGGGGCAGGAACCAGCTCGACGCGGCCTCCGGCACGATTCCGCGCCGGGTGAAGACGAACCCGAAGCGGGCGGACTCCGCGGCGATCCGGATGTCCATCGGCAGGGTCATCGTCGCGCCGATGCCGACCGCGGCGCCGTTGACCGCGGCGATCACCGGTTTGCGGAGCGCGGCGAACGACAGGCCGGCCACGCCGCCCCAGTCCCGCGGCACGTTGCCGATGGTCTCCTCCGGCAGCGGCCGGCCCGTCGGGTGCGGCCGGCCGGGGTCGAACGTCGACCCGCCGAGGAGGTCGGCGCCGGCACAGAAGGCCCGGCCCGCGCCGGTCACCACGAGCACCCGGACGGCGTCGTCGGCGTCGGCGGCCGCGCACACCTCGCGGAGCTCGCGGGCCATCGCGGCGGTGAAGGCGTTGAGCCGTTCCGGCCGGTCCAGGGTCAGCGTCGCCACGCCGGCCTGCACGGCGTACCGGACCTCCCGCCACCCGCTCACCGCCCGCGCCAGACCGGTGCCCGCTTCTCCGCGAAGGCCAGCGCACCCTCCTGGGCGTCGGCGGAGGAGAACACCGACTCGGTGAGCCGGAACTGCTCCTCGAAGGCCTCCCGATCGGTCCACCGCACCGCGCCGGCGACCAGCTGCTTGGTGGCACGCACCGCGAGCGGGCCGTTGGCCGCGATCCGGGCGGCCAGCTCGCGCGCGCCGGCCAGCGCCCCGCCGGGTTCGGTCAGCGTGCTCACCAGCCCGAACCGGTGCGCCTCCTCGGCCGGCAGCGGGTCACCGGTCAGCGCCATCTCCATCGCCCGGTGGTACGGCAGCGCCTTGGGCAGCCGCAGCACCCCGCCGCCGACGGCGACCAGGCTGCGCTTGACCTCCGGGATGCCGAACCGGGCGTCCCGGGCGGCGACGATGAGGTCCGCGGACAGCGCCAGCTCGAACCCGCCGGCCAGCGCCCAGCCCTCGACGGCAGCGATCATCGGCTTGGCCGGCGGCGCCTCGGTGAGCCCGGCGAAGCCGCGGCCCTCCAGCCGGGGCCGCTCCCCGCGGGTGAAGGCCTTGAGGTCCATGCCGGCGCAGAACGTGCCGCCGGCGCCGGTCAGCACCAGGACGGCGACGTCCGCGCGGGCCTCCAGCTCGTCGACCCCGGCCGCCACCGCCTGGGCCGTGGCCAGGTCGATCGCGTTCTTCGCCTCCGGCCGGTTCAGCGTCAGCACGCCGATCCCGTCGGACACCTCGACCAGTACCGGTTCGGCCATGCCGCTCCCCCTCGTCCCGCCCCACCCGACCACTCCCCCGCGATCATGGCGCGCCGACCACGATCCGCGCGCCCCGACCGGTCGCGGCGCCATGACCGCCGGACGGGTCGACCCGCACGGTGGGGTGCGCCACGATGCAGGACGGGCCGTATCGAGGGAGGACGACGGATGACGACGACCGGCACCGGCAGCTGGCCGCCGGGGCTGCCCCGATCGCTGGACTACCCGCGGGTGCCGGTGGGGTCGATCCTGCGGGCGGCGGTGCGCCGGTGGGGCGCGCGGACGGCGTTCGTGCACCACGGGGTCGAGCTGTCGTTCACCGAGCTGGGACGGCGGGCGCACTCGGTGGCCGCCGGGCTGACCGAGGCGGGCATCGGCCGGGGCGACGTGGTCGCCGTCCACCTGCCCAACTGCCTGCAGTACCCGGCCGTCTACTACGGCGTGCTGCTGGCCGGGGCCACGTTCTCCCCCACGAACCCGCTGCTGCCACCGGCCGGGCTGTCCGCCCAGCTCACGGACGCGGGCGCCCGGGCCGTCGTCACCTGGGAGCCTGCCCTGCCGGTCGTGCGCGCAGCACTGCCGGAGACCGCGGTGCAGGCGGTGGTCGTCACCGGCCCGCAGCAGATCGCCGACCCGGCCGCGCCGGTGGACCGCACCGGCTTCGCGGTGCCCGCGCTGTCCCTCGGCGAGCTGCTCGCCGCGGACCCGGCCGACGCGCACCGCGACGCCGCGATCGACCCCGAGGACGACCTGGCGCACCTGGCCTGCACCGGCGGGACCACCGGGGTCAGCAAGGGCGTCGAGCTGCCGCACCGGGCGGTGGTCACGAACGTGCTGCAGTCGGCCTGCTTCAGCTCCGGGTCGGTGCCCGTGCTCGACGCGCACGGGGACGTCACCCTGGACCAGTTCGGCAGCCCCGCGGAGCACCCGACCCGGCTGGGCACCGGGCGGCTGATCAACCTCACCCCGTGGTTCCACGCGATGGGTGTCATCGGGTACCTCAACGGCCAGGTGATGTCAGGCGCCACCGTCGTCCTGCACGACCGGTTCGACCCGGTCGGCTACGTTCGGGACGCCGTCCGTCACCGGGTCACCACCATCGGCGGTGCGCCGCCGGTCTTCGTGGCGCTGCTGCAGGTGCCGGGGATCGCCGAGGCCGACCTGTCCAGCGTCCGGGGCGTCTCCAGCGGTGCCGCGCCGCTGCCGGTGCCGCTGATCGAGCGGCTGCGGCAGCTGCTGCCCGGCGCGGTCATCGGTGAGGGCTACGGGCTGACCGAGGTGACCATGCAGGCCACCGGCAACCCGTCGCACGCCTCGGGGCTCCGCAAGCCCGGCACCGTCGGCGTGCCGCTGCCGGACACCGAGATCAGCATCCGCCCGCTCGGTGGCGGGGACGCGCTGCCGGCCGGCCGGCGCGGCGAGGTCTGCATCCGCGGACCGCAGCTGATGCGCGGTTACGCCGGGCGCCCGGACGCCACCGCCGAGGCGATCGACGCCGGCGGCTGGTTCCACACCGGCGACGTCGGGGTGCTGGACGCCGACGGCTACCTCACCATCGTCGACCGGACCAAGGACATGCTGCTCTACAAGGGCTACAACGTCTTCCCCCGCGAGCTGGAGGAGCTGCTGTTCGCGCTGCCCGGCGTCGGCGCGGCCGCGGTCGTCGGCCGGCCGGACCCCGAGGCCGGGGAGCTCCCGGTGGCCTACGTGGTGCCCCGGGACGACGCGGCGGGCGCAGCGCTGACCGCGGAGCGGGTGGCGGAGGCGGTCAACGAGCAGGTCACCCCCTACAAGCGGCTGCGGGACGTGGTGTTCGTCGAGCAGCTGCCCGTCTCGCCGGCGGGCAAGATCCTCAAGCGCGAGCTGGCGGCGCGGGAGCGGGAGGCTGCCGCCGGCTGACCCGGAGCCCGTGTCCGCCGCCGTCCGAGGCCGGCGGGTCGTTACTGTGCGGCCGGTGACCTGCGGACGAGCCCGGCGTGGACCCAGCGGGTGCTGAGCGACCACGGCGGCGTGCGGCTCCCGCACGTCGAGGAGTCCTCGACCCGCCAGGTGGGGCGGCGGGTGGTCATCGCCGCCCTGGTGCTGGTCGCCTGCGTGCTGATCGTCTACGCCGGCCGGGACGGCTACACCGACAACAACGGCGGCGAGATCAGCCTGCTGGACGCCACCTACTACGCGACGGTGAGCCTGTCCACGACCGGCTACGGCGACATCGTGCCGGCCAGCCCGAGCGCCCGGCTGCTCAACATCCTGCTGATCACGCCGCTGCGGATCATGTTCCTGCTCATCCTGATCGGCACCACCCTGGAGGCGCTCACCGCGAGTTCCCGGGAAGAGTTCCGGATCCGACGCTGGAGGTCTCGCGTGCGCCAGCACGTCATCGTGTGCGGCTACGGCACCAAGGGGCGAAGCGCCATCCGGGCACTGCTGGCCAACGGCACCGACCCCGCCAGCATCCTGGTCGTCGACCCCGACGTGGCGGCCATCGAGGAGGCCACCGCGGCCGGGTTCACCGGGGTGCTCGGTGACGCCGGGCGCACCGAGGTGCTGCGCCGGACCGCGGTGGAGAAGGCCCGGGCGGTGATCGTGGCCGCCCATCGGGACGACGCCGCGGTGATGATCACGCTCACCGTCCGCCAGCTCAACCCGTCGGTGCCGATCACCGCCAGCGTGCGCGAGGAGGAGAACGCCAGCCTGCTCCGGCAGTCCGGCGCCGACTCGGTGATCACGTCGTCCGCGGCCGCCGGGCGGCTGCTCGGCCTGTCCACCGACAGCCCCCGGGTCGTGGCCGTCGTCGAGGACCTGCTGACCGCCGGTCAGGGGCTGGACCTGATCCAGCGGCAGGCCGGCCAGTCCGAGGTGGGGCTCGGTCCGCGGCAGCTGCGCGACGTCGTCCTCTCGGTCACCCGCCGGGGCCGGACGCTGCGCTTCGACGACCCGCTGATCGGCACCCTGGAGAGCGAAGACGTGCTGGTAGTGGTCAAGTCCAAGCGCTGAGTGAGCCGTCGCCCACCAGCTGCGGCGTTGCGCTCGCCGGCCTGCCGGGCGAGGGGCAGTGTGGGACGGAGCCCGGTATCGGGCAGTCCTCGACCGTGTCCCTGGAGGTGCCGATGGCCGACCGCGACACGCCGGAGACCGCCGTCCTGACCGCGCTGGAACTGCACCCCGCGCACGGCAGCGTCGTCTTCCGGGCGGTCCCCGGGGCAGCCGGGCCGGCCGAGGACTTCGTCATCGAGTCGGTCACCGGCGCCGCGGCCCGGCTGCTCGGCCCCGACCTGGTGCCCGGGGCCCGGGTCGGCGACAGCTGCGGACCCGACCTGGTCGGGCAGCTGGCGCAGCTGTCGGCGCACGGCGGGTGGTCGCAGCTCCGGCTGCCGGGGGCCGGCGGTGCGGGCGCGCCGGTCGTCGTGGACGCCGTCGGTCTCGGGCCCCGGGTGGCGGCGCTGGTGGCCGGCGGGCAGGACGCGACGACCGGGCAGGACCGCGGCTTCCGCACCCTCGTGGAGGCCGCCGCGGACGTCGTCCAGATCATCGAGCCCACCGGGATCACCCGCTACATCAGCCCCGGGGCGGACGCGGTGCTGGGGTATCCGCCGGAGGAACTGGTCGGCCGGCACTTCCGGGTGATCGTGGACCACCGGGACCTGGCGGCGGCCGAGGACGCCTTCGCGGAGCTGCTGGCGGCACCGCCCGGGGTCGTCGTGGAGGTGGAGTTCCGCGTCCGCTACCGGGACGACGAGGTCCGCTGGCTGCAGGGCCGCGGCCTCAACCACCTGCGCACCCCGGGCGTGCACGGGCTGGTGATGAACTGGCGCGACGTCACGCTGCCGACCGAGCTGCGGAACAGGCTGGAGTACGCCGCCACCCACGACACCCTGACCGGGCTGGCCAACCGGTCCCTGTTCATCGACCACCTGCAGCTGGCGCTGGCGTGGGCGGCGCGGCATCCCGACTCCCGGGTGGCGGTGCTGTTCTGCGACCTGGACCGGTTCAAGCGGATCAACGACCGGCTCGGCCACGCGGCCGGCGACGCGCTGCTCCGCCAGGTGGGCCAGCGGCTGCGGGAGGCGGTGCGGCCGGGGGACACGGTGGCGCGGTTCGGCGGCGACGAGTTCGCCGTCCTCTGCCCGGACCTGACCCACGACGAGCAGGCCGGCCACCTCGCCGAGCGCGTCGTCGCTGCCGCCGCCGGGCCGTACCGGCTGGAGGCGGCGGCGAACGACCTCGTCGTCGGCACCTCGGTGGGCGTGACGCTGTCCCGGGACCCGCTGCAGGATGTCGAGCAGGTGATGCGGGAGGCCGACACGGCGCTGTACGAAGCCAAGCGACGCGGTCGCGGCCGGGTGCAGGTCTTCTCCGGGCACCTGAGCGAGAAGGTCGGGAACCGGCTGCGGCTGGAGGCCGACCTCCGCCAGGCGCTGGTGCGGGGTCAGCTCTGCCTGCTCTACCAGCCCACGCTCGACCTGCGGTCGAACCGGGTCGTCTCCGCCGAGGCGCTGCTGCGCTGGAACCATCCGCAGCGCGGGCTGCTGGCACCTGCGGACTTCCTGCCGCTGGCCGAGGAGACCGGTCTCCTGCAGCCGATCGGCGTCTGGGTGCTGCGGACGGCAGCCGCCCAGGCGGCCGCCTGGGCGCGCAGCGGGCTGGACCTCGGCGTGCAGGTCAACTTTTCCGGCTCCGAGGTGACCGACCCCGGGATGCCCGAGCTCATCGCCACGACGGTCAGCGGGACCGGGATCGACCCCGGCCGGCTGGCGGTGGAGATCACCGAGCGGGCGGCGGCCGCCGACCTGGCCCGCACGATCGAGGTGGTCCGGGCGCTGCGGGAGCAGGGCGCGCACGTGGCCCTGGACGACTTCGGCACCGGCTTGTGCTCGCTGACCTGGCTGCAGCAGGTCCCGGTGGACTCCGTGAAGGTGGATCGGACCCTGACGTCACGCCTGGGCCAGGACGCTGCCGGCACGGCCGTCGTCGAGTCGGTGCTCCGGCTCGGCTCTGCCCTCGGGTTGCGCACGGTCGCCGAGGGAGTGGAGACCACGGAACAGCTGGCCGAGCTGCGGAAGCTCGGCTGCGACTGCGCGCAGGGCTACCTCCTCGGCGCGCCCACGCCCGCTGCCGAGCTCGAGGCCGCTCTCCGCTGAGTGGCGGGGATTCGTGCCGCAGCGGTCGGCGATTCCACCAGGAGTCTCCGCATGCCCTTGTGTCCGGGCGGCACCCGGCCGTACCGTTGAGCCGGTAAGAGAACATTGCCACCGTTTATCGAACAGCCCGATCAGGAGATCCCCCATGGCCGCCAAGCCCTTCGCCTCCTCCGCCGACCTCGGCGTCAAGGAGCAGACCCTCGAGGTCCTCGCCGACGGCGTCTACGCGCTGACCGCCGAGGGCGACCCCAACCTCGGCGCCATCGAGGGCGAGGACTTCCTGGTCTGCTTCGAGGCGCTGGCCACCCCGGTCGCCGCCCGTCGCTGGCTGGCCAAGCTGCGCGAGCACACCGACAAGCCGGTCCGCTACCTGGTGCTCAGCCACTACCACGCCGTCCGGGTGCTGGGCGCCAGCGCGTTCGACGCCGAGACCATCGTCAGCTCCGAGCAGACCCGGCACCTGATCGCCGAGCGCGGCCAGCAGGACTGGGAGAGCGAGTACGGCCGGATGCCACGGCTGTTCGAGGAGCCGGCGTCCATCCCCGGGCTGACCTGGCCGACGATGACCTTCCGCGACAAGCTCACCATCGACCTGGGCGGCGACCGCGGCGAGCTCGTGCTGGAGTTCCTCGGCCGCGGGCACACCGAGGGCGACATCGTCGCCTGGATCCCCAAGCACGAGATCCTCTTCGCCGGCGACCTGGTGGAGTCCCAGGCCGCGCTCTACACCGGCGACGCGTTCCACTTCGACTGGGCGGCCGGCACCCTGGACCGGGTCAAGGCGCTCGGCGCCCGGCAGCTCATCGGCGGGCGCGGCGCCATCGCCCGCGGGCGGGAGGAGGTCGACGCCGCGGTCGAGCAGACCCGCGACTTCCTGCTCACCATGCAGCGCACCGTGGGCACCGCGCACCGCGCCGGGGGCACGCTGAAGGACGCGTTCGCCGCGACCCACGAGGCGCTGGCCCCCAAGTACGGCAACTGGCCGATCTTCGAGCACTGCCTGCCCTTCGACGTCCAGCGGCTGTGGGACGAGTACAGCGGCATCGAACGCCCGGTCATCTGGACCGCCGAGCGCGACCGCCAGGTGTGGGACGAGCTGCAGGGCTGATCCGCCGATGCCCAGCCCCGAGAGCCCGCCCCCGGTCCTCGTCATCGGCGCCGGCCCGGTCGGCCAGACCACGGCGCTGCTGCTGGCCCGCTGGGGTCTGCGGGTCGTCGTCCTGGACGGCCGCCCGGCGCGCGACCTGATCGGCAGCAAGGCGATCTGCCAGCAGCGCGACGTCCTGGACGTCTGGGACTCCGTCGGCGCGGGCGCCGAGGTCGCCCGCCGCGGCGTCACCTGGACGACGGCCCGCACCTTCCACCGCGACCGGGAGGTGTTCAGCTTCCAGTTCGCCGACCGCGGGAAGTCGCCCTTCCCGCCGTTCGTCAACATCTCCCAGTGCGAGACCGAGGAGCTGCTCGACGAGCGGATCGCCGCCCAGCCCCTGATCGAGGTCCGCTGGGGCCACCAGGTCACCGGCATCGATCAGGACGACGCCGGGGTCACCGTGCGCTGCGCGAACGGGGCGACCGTGTCCGGCAGCTACGCGGTGGCCTGCGCCGGCCCGCGCGCCGACGTGCTGCGGAGCGCGCTGGGCCTGACCTTCGAGGGGCAGACCTTCGGCGACCAGTTCCTCATCTGCGACATCCGCACCGAGCTGCCCGGCTGGGAGACCGAACGACGGTTCTACTTCGACCCGGAGTGGAACCCCGGCCGGCAGGTGCTCATCCACCCCTGCCCGGGCTCGACCTTCCGGATCGACTGGCAGGTCCCCCCGGACTTCGACCTGGCCGCCGAGGAGGCCTCCGGCGGGCTGGACCGGCGGATCCGCCAGGTCATCGGCGACCGGGACCACGAGATCGTCTGGAAGTCGGTCTACCGCTTCCACTCCCGGGTCGTGGACCGGATGCGGGTCGGCCGGGTGCTGGTCGCCGGGGACGCCGCCCACCTGGTGTCCCCGTTCGGCGCCCGGGGTCTGAACTCCGGCGTGCTGGACGCCGAGAACGCCGCCTGGAAGCTCGCCTTCGTCCTCCGCGGCTGGGCACCGGAGTCGCTGCTGGACAGCTACCACCACGAGCGGCACGCCGCGGCGCTGGAGAACATCGCCGTCACCGGCGCGACCATGCGATTCCTCGTCCCCGGCACCGAGGAGGAGGCCCGCCACCGGCTCGACGTCCTGCACCGCGCGGCCACCGACCCCGGGGCACGGGCACAGGTCGACTCCGGCCGGCTGGCCGAGCCGTTCTGGTACGTCGACTCCCCGCTCACCACCCCGGACCCGGCGCGCCCGTTCCCGGGCCGCCCGGCTCGCGGCGACGTCCCCGTTCCGGCCCCCGGCGTGCTCGTGCCCGACTGCCCGGTGACCCTGGCCGCCCGGCCCGACGTCGTCCGGCTACGCCAGCTCGCCCGGGAAGGCGTCACCGTCCTCGTCGGGGACGACGCCGTTCCGCCGTCCCGGCCCGATGTCGGTGATGCGCCGGTGAGCGTGCACCGGATGGGCGACCTGGACCCCAGCGGGCTGCTCCGCGAAGCCCTGGACGCCCGCCCCGACGAGATCTGGGTACTGCGCCCCGACGCCCACGTCGCCGCCGTCCTCACCCGTCCCGCCGACGTCGCCCCCGCGGTGGCCCGGCTGCTCTCCCGGGAAGGACCCCCCTGCCCCCCACCACTCGCACCCTCGCGGCGGGCCCCTGCACGGGGGCCGGTCTCGGTGGCCGAGATCTGAAGGAGAGGAATACCTGATGGCGTTCTACCGGCAGGTGGGCAGCGTCCCGCCGAAGCGGCACACCCAGCACCGCCGTCCCGACGGTGGCCTGTACTCCGAGGAGCTGATGGGTGAGGAGGGGTTCTCGTCGGACTCCTCGCTGCTCTACCACTCCGGGATCCCCTCGGCGATCGTCGACGCCCGGCCGTGGGAGCTGCCGGATCAGACGCTCACGCCGAACGCGCCGCTGGTGCCCCGGCACCTCAAGCTGCACGACCTGTTCCCCGGCGAGGAGCACAAGGCCACCGACCCGGTCACCGGGCGGCGGCTGGTGCTGGGCAACGGCGACGTCCGGATCTCCTACGCGGTGTCGTCGGCGACCTCGCCGTACTACCGCAACGCCACCGGGGACGAGTGCGTCTACGTCGAGCGGGGCTCGGCGACCGTGGAGACCGTGTTCGGCGAGCTGGAGGTCGGCCAGGGCGACTACGTGATCATTCCGCGGGCCACCACGCACCGCTGGATCCCGACCGGCAGCGAGCCGCTGCGCACCTACGCCATCGAGGCGAGCAGCCACATCGCCCCGCCGAAGCGCTACCTGTCCCGCTACGGGCAGCTGCTGGAGCACGCCCCGTTCTGCGAGCGCGACCTGCGCGGCCCGGCCGAGCCGCTGCTGGCCGAGGGCACCGATGTCGAGGTGTACGTCAAGCACCGCGGGACCGGCCCCGGCGGCCTGGCCGGCACCGTGCACGTCGTTCCGGAGCACCCCTTCGACGTCGTCGGCTGGGACGGCTGCCTCTACCCGTACGCCTTCAACGTCGCCGACTACGAGCCGATCACCGGCCGGGTGCACCAGCCGCCGCCGGTGCACCAGGTGTTCGAGGGCAACAACTTCGTCATCTGCAACTTCGTGCCCCGCAAGGTCGACTACCACCCGCTGGCGGTGCCGGTGCCCTACTACCACTCCAACGTCGACTCCGACGAGGTGATGTTCTACGTCGACGGCGACTACGAGGCCCGCAAGGGCTCCGGCATCGGCAAGGGCTCCATCTCGCTGCACCCCGGCGGGCACAGCCACGGCCCGCAGCCCGGCGCCGTGGAGCGCTCGCTGGGCGCGGAGTACTTCGACGAGCTCGCCGTCATGGTCGACACCTTCCGCCCGCTGGACCTGGGCGAGGCCGGCACCGCCTCCGACGACGGGAAGTACGCCTGGTCCTGGTCGGGCCGCGGGCCCTCGGCACGACCGAGCGCATGACCGAGCGCATGACCGTGCCCAGCTGGCTGGACCTCCCCGCCGACAGCGGGTTCGGGATCGACAACCTGCCCTACGGGGTCTTCTCCACGCCCGGCACCGCCCCGCGCACCGGCGTCGCCGTCGGCGACTCCGTGCTGGACCTGGCGGCCGCCACCGGGGACGACGTGCACGCCACCGGCTCCCTCAACGCCTTCCTGGCCCAGGGGCCGGCCGCGTGGCAGGAGCTCCGCGCCCGGCTCACCGGCTGGCTCACCGACGACGGGCACCGCGGCGACGTCGAGCCGCACCTGGTGCCGCGAGCCGACGTGACCATGCACCTGCCGGTCGAGGTCGCCGACTACGTCGACTTCTACAGCTCCCGGCACCACGCGGAGAACCTCGGCCGGATGTTCCGGCCCGACTCCGAACCGCTGACCCCCAACTGGACGCACCTGCCGATCGGCTACCACGGCCGCGCCGGCACCGTGGCGGTCTCCGGCACCCCGGTGCTGCGCCCGTCGGGTCAACGCAAGGCCCCCAGCGATCCCGCACCGACGTTCGGACCGTCGCAGCGGCTGGACATCGAGGCGGAGATCGGTTTCGTCGTCGGCACGCCGTCCGAGCTCGGCCGGCCGGTGCCGCTGAACGCCTTTCCCGAGCACGTCTTCGGGGTCTGCCTGGTCAACGACTGGTCCGCCCGCGACCTGCAGTCCTGGGAGTACGTGCCGCTGGGCCCGTTCCTCGGCAAGTCGTTCCTCACCTCGGTGTCGCCGTGGGTGGTGCCACTGGCCGCGCTGGAGGCGGCCCGGGTCAGCCCGCCGGCCCGGGATCCGCGCCCGCTGCCGTACCTCGACGACACCGGGGCCGCCCCCTGGGGCCTGGACATCGCCATCGAAGTGCGGCTCAACGACGAGGTCGTCTCCCGCCCACCGTTCGACCTCATGTACTGGACCCCCGCCCAGCAGCTGGCGCACATGACCGTCAACGGCGCCAGCCTGCGCACCGGCGACCTCTACGCCTCCGGCACCGTCTCCGGCCCGGGCAAGGACCAGCGCGGCTCGTTCATCGAGCTCTCCTGGGGTGGCACGGAGCCGGTGCGACTGGCCGACGGGAGCACCCGCACGTTCCTCGAGGACGGCGACGTCGTCACCCTCACCGCCACCGCACGGGGGTCCGGCGGCAGCCGGATCTCCCTCGGCGAGGTCACCGGCCGGATCGAGCCGGCAGCCGCGCCATGAGGACGGCCCCGGTGGCACCGGAGGACGGGGCGGCGCCGCAGTCCCAGACACTGGATCGCGGCATCCGCATCCTCGAGCACCTGGCCGCGGAGGGCGCTCCGCAGCCGATCGTCGAGATCGGCCAGGCCCTCGGGCTGCACCGGTCGATCACCTACCGGCTGCTGCGCACCCTGGAGGACCACCAGCTCGTCGAGCGGAACGCCGTGGGGCACTACTGGCTCGGTCTCGGGATGGCCGCGCTGGCCCGCGGCGTCCGGGCCGATCTGCAGGCCGCCGCGCTGCCCCGGCTGAACGCGCTGGTCGCCGAGTTGGCCATGACCGCGTTCCTGGTGATCCGCACCGGCGAGGAAGCGGTGACGGTCGCCAGCGTGGAGCCGCACGACAGCGCGGCACACGTCGTCTACCGACCGGGGACGCGGCATCCCGTGGACCGGGGGGCACCGGGCCTCGCGCTGCTCATGCCGGAGCCGCCGTCCCCCGACGATCGGGAGGCGCTGCGGCACGCGCGGCGCACCGGCTGGGCCGTCTCGCACGGTGAGGTGATCCCCGGCATCCGCTCCATCGCCGCGCCGGTGCTCGGCCCGGACGGCGGTGCCCGCGCGGCGCTCGGCGTCGTGTTCGTCGACGCGGGAGCGGACGTCGAGCGGATCGGCCGGGCCGTGGTGGCGGCCGCGGGAAAGGTCGCCGCGACCCTCCGCTGACGTCGGTGGGCCGCGCCGATGACCCACCCGGCCCGCGGCACCCGCGAGGCCCCACGACGACCGCAGGAGGAACCCCCGTGCCCGACACCGGCGCCCGCCCCGCGCCCTCCCCCGCCGGCACCGACCTGGACACGCTGCGCGCCCGCACCCGCGCGCTGTGCGCCGGGTTCCCCGACGCGTACTGGCGCGAGACCGACCGCGACCGCCGCTATCCGCAGGAGTTCGTCGACACCCTCACCGCGGCCGGGCTGCTCTCGGTGCTCATCCCCGTCCGCTACGGCGGCTCGGGATCGGGCGTCACCGCGGCGTCGGTGGTCCTGGAGGAGATCAACCGCTCCGGCGGGCACTCGGCCGCCTGCCACGCGCAGATGTACACGATGGGCGCCCTGCTGCGGCACGGCAGTGACCAGCTGAAGGACACCTACCTGCCGCTCATCGCCCGGGGGGAGCTTCGGCTGCAGGCCTTCTCCGTCACCGAGGCCGCCGCCGGCTCCGACACCACCGCGATCGCCACCACCGCGACCCGCGACGGCGAGGACTTCCTGATCACCGGGCACAAGAACTGGACCAGCCGCATCCAGGAGTCCGATCTGGCCCTCGTGCTGGCCCGCACCAGCGAGAGGGCCGCCGACCGTACCCGCGGTCTGACCCTGTTCCTCGTCGACCTGCGCCGGGTGCGCGCCGAGCAGCCGGAGTCCCTCGACGTCGTGCCGGTGCGGACGATGTTCAACTACGCCACGAACCAGGTCGCCTACCGGGGCATGCGGGTGCCGGCCGATCACGTGATCGGTCAGGTCGACGCCGGCTTCCGCTACGTCCTCGACGGCTGGAACGCCGAGCGCATCCTGCTCGCCGCCGAGGCCATCGGCGACGGCTACTGGTTCATCGAGCGGGCCGTGAGCTACGCCACCGAGCGGGAGGTCTTCGGCCGCCCGATCGGCGCCAACCAGGGGGTCCAGTTCCCCCTCGCCGACGCCTACATGAAGATCCGGGCCGCGGACCTGATGCGGTACGAGGCCGCCCGGCTGTTCGACGCCGGACAGCCCTGCGGCGCCGAGGCCAACATGGCCAAGCACCTCGCCTCGGAGGCCAGCTGGGCCGCCGCGAACATCGCCCTGGACACCCACGGGGGCAACGGCTTCGTCGACCAGTACGACATCGAGCGCAAGTTCCGGGAGACCCGCATGTACCAGGTCGCTCCGGTGAACAACAACCTGATCAAGGCCTTCGTCGCCACCAAGGTGCTGGGGCTGCCGCGGTCCTACTGATCGGGGCCCGCCTGCTGAGCGACTGCCCGGTAGAACGCGCGGGCCCGGTCCACGACGGCCACGAGGGCACCGAGCTGCTCCGCGCGGCGGGCGGGTTCGAAGCGGCCCTCGGCGGTCACCAAGGCCTCCAGCGCGTCGAGCGCCCGGAGGCACCAGCGGGCCGCGGACGCCCGGGCGACCCGCCGGCCGGCGACGTCGACGTACACCGGGGAGGTGTGCGCGAACACCGGCGCGCCCAGGGTGTGCGGATCGTCCCCGCCGTGGGCGGCCGCGGCCAGCCAGCAGCCGCGGTCGGCGGTCACGACGGTCCGGAGCTCCTCGCCCGTGGTCGCCGCCAGCTCGCCGTCCGGCCCGTAGAGGACCAGCCGGTCCACGCCGGAGCCGCGGACGCGGGCCCGGACGTCCAACCGGTCGCCGGGGCGTCGCTCGAGCACGGCACCGGGTCCGGCGCCGTCCACCTCGAGCGTCAGCCACGGGCCGTTGGTCACCACGGTCCGGCCGGCCCGCACCGCGGTGGCGAACGCGGCGGCGGTGAGGGGCTGCTCGCCGAGCCGGGCGTAGACCCGGCCCCAGCCGGGAGGGTTGGACGCGACGCCCGGGCCGTGCGCGAAGGACAGGAACGCGTCGGTACCGGCCACCGCGGCGATGCGGAGCCCGCAGCTGAGCAGGTGGTGCCAGAGGACGACGGCGCCGCTGTCGTCGAAGCAGGAGACGACCTCCATCGCGTCCACCACGCCGAGCGCGGCATCGGCGACGAGCTCGCGGGCCTCGACCGAGCGGGCGGGGCCGAACAGCTGCGCCACCTCGTCGAGGGGCGAGAACACCGGGTGCGCGTAGCTGGTCAGCGCCCCCCGGCCGCGCAGCTCGGCCAGCGCGACGCTGTTGGGCGGCCAGTCGTGCGGATGGTCGGTGCCCTCGTGCCCGGTGTGCAGGACGGCCGGCGCCGCGGTGAGGCCCAGGCCGTGCAGGTGGCCCAGCAGGTCGTTGCGGAACTCCAGGCCCGCCACGCCGACCCGCTCCCCGGACCACAGCTCGTGCCCGGCGGTGCTGTCGAGCAGCTCGCGGTCGTAGACGAGGGCACCGCCGAGGTTGCCGGCATTGAGCTGCAGGAGGTGCAGCCCCTCGCCGGCCTGCATCCGGGCGGCGTCCGCGGGGGCGAGCACGTGGTCGCCGGAGTAGTTGAGGTGCACGTGCAGGTCGCCGCCGAACCAGCCGTCGGCGGCCGGGTCGAAGCGGCGCTCGGGGTTCCACGCGACCTCGGCGGTCTGCCCGGCGCCGACGTGCACGTCGAACTCGGTGCGCTGGAACTCCAGTCCACGGGCGGCGACGACGTGCAGCGGGCCGGCCGGGACGTCGAGCGTTCGGTCCTGCCCGTGCCAGTACGGCCGGTGCCCGACGTCCCACTTCGCCGGGACGCCGTCGGGGAACCAGGCGCCGCCGGTGCCGTCGGTGACCGACCACCGGGCGCAGACCGGCGCGCGGAGCCGCAGGCGTGCCGCCGGCGCCGGGTCGAGCGCGACGAAGGCCGCCGACCGGCCCTCGCACCGGAGTTCGACACCCGGAGCTGCCGCGTCGACGTCCACGGTGCGCAGCCCCACACCGCCCGCCGGCACCGGGACGACGTCCCCACCGACCGACACGGTCAGATCCCGACCGGCCGCGGAGAGGAGCAGGACGTCCACCGGCCGGTGCCGGCCGGCGAGCCCCAGCCGGCGCGGCCCGGCACGGACGGTGAGCTGACCGCCGGCAGCGATCGACACGACCGCGACCCCGGCCGGCGGCGGGTCCTCCCCGACGGCCGCCCGCACCGCCGCCGCCCAGTCCCCGGATTGCGCGAACTCGTCGAACGCCGGCCCGAGCAGGCTGAACCGCGCCCAGCGGAACAGGTCGGGCAACGCGTCCTCACCCCAGCCGAAGCCTTGGGTGTCCCGGAGCCGCCGGTACCGCGCCAGCATCTCGATGACCGCCGGAGGAAGGTCCAGGACCTCGTCCGCGCCGCAGCACATGGGCGAACGGTGGCACACGCCCCGCCCGGGGCCAACGTCCCCGCGCCGCCCGGAACCAGGCCGCCCGGCCGAGGCCGCCGGCCCTGGACCCGAGGCGATGAGGAACGTCTCGCTGAGGCGCTCGTTCGGCGGTCCGTCGGTCGCCTGCATGCCCGGTGGGTGCACGCTGCGTATGGCTCATACTGCGGAGGGTGAGCTTGTCACACCCTTCCATGTCCGGACGGCCGGTTCGGGTTCACGTGCCGCCCGGCCCGCTTCCGGATCGGGCGCTCGGCGTGAGCCCGCCGGCGTACGGGGAGCGGGCTCAGTGGCGACGCAGTGTCACGCCCCCGCGAGGGGCTGGACGTCGCACACCGAGGAGCGCAGCGGAGAGCTGCCGCTGATGGGGTCACTCGGCCCCAGGTCGAGCACCGCGTTGAGGTTGGCGCTGCCCGGACCGTACGGCGGGTAGCCCGCCAGGCCGAGTTCCTCGCAGGCCTGCCACCAGCCGTGCTGCCCGCAGACGACCTGCGGATCGAGGCTCGCGTTGAGCTTGGCGCGGCTGCGGACGCTGCCCAGCGGCGTCCGGATCCGGACCCAGTCACCCGCGGCGATCCCCCGGACCGCCGCCGTGTCGGGATGCATCTCGACCTGCGGATCGGGCACCCGAGCGCGCAGCGCGGCCACGGACCGGTGCTGGGTCTCGCAGAACCACAGCGACTTCGCGCAGGTCAGGACGAGGGGGAACCGCTCCGCCAGGTCCGGCCTGGACCGGGGACTGGTCCGCGGCTCCTCGAACTCCGGCAGCGGGGGGTAGCCGTGGTCGGCGAGGACCTCCGAGTACAGCTCCACCTTGCGGGACGGGGTGCCGAACCCGCGGGGGACGCCGTCGTCGGTCTCGGCGTACTTGCGGTAGCGGGTCGTCAGCGGCACGGAGACGCCCGCCGGCTGGGCCCGGAGCTTCTCCAGCGGAATGCCGCTGGGGGCCAGCTGGTGGCGGAACCCGGCGTCGAGGTCGCCGTCCCAGAAGTGCTGCCCCAGACCGAGGCGCGTCGCCAGGGCGAAGATGATCTGCAGGTCCGACCGGGCCTCCCCCCGGGCTGCCGCGACGGGCCGGCGCAGTTGCACGCGGGACTGCGCCGCCTGGCTCACCTCGAACCCGATCCGCAAGCCTTCGGACTCGAAGGCGCTGGTCACCGGCAGGACGATGTCGGCGAGCTCGGCAGTCGGGTTCAGGAACAGATCGGCGTGCACGAAGAAGTCCAGCGAGGCGAGGGCGTCCCGGCCCCGGGCGCTGTTCCCGTGCGCCATGACGAGGTTGGCGCCGAAGTTGACCAGGCCGCGGACCCGGTACGGACGGCCTTCCAGCGCCGCGGTGTACACATCCTCGCCGGTGACGAACCCGAAGCGGGCGGGGCCCAGCGGGCGGTCGGCCAAGCCGAGGGCCTTTGCCGCCTGCCCCGGCGCGAGGAGCTCCGCGCCGGCGACCGGGTTCGCCGGCACGCCGGCGAAGAGCACGTTGCCACCGGGGGCGTCCAGGTTCCCGGTGAGCGCGTAGAGCTGGTCGATCGCCCGCACGGCCTGTGTGGTGTTGCTGTGCTGCTCCAGGCCGCTCCAGCCGTAGAAGGCGACGGGGCGGTTCTCCCACAGCGTGCGTGCCGCGCCCTCGATGTCCGCGGCAGGTACGCCGGTGATCTGCGCCGCGACGGCCGGTGTCATCTGACGGCATCCCTGCGCGAGGAGGTCGAAAACGGGACGGCAGGCGACCGGACCCCCGGTGGTCGGAATCTCGCGGACCCCGGACAGGGCCAGCCGCGCGTCGTCCACCTCGAAGCGCCCCCGTGCGGGGTCGTAGCGAGCGGGCGCCCCGGCATCCTCGTCCCACGCGACGTACGACGTGGGGTCGCCGTCGCGCCGGAGATCGGCGCTGCGCAGCAGGCGCCCGTCGTCCTCGCGGACCAGCAGCGGAGCGTTGGTCCAGCTGCGGACGAAGTCCTCGTCGTACCAGCCGCGGTCGATCATCACCGAGGTCAGCGACAGTGCCAGCGCGGCATCGGTGCCGGGCCGCACCCGCAGCCAGGAGTGCGCCTTGGTGGCCAGGCCCGCCCGCCGGGGGTCGACCACCACGAGGCGGGCACCACGGCGGAGCGCGGCCGCCACACCCGTGGCGTGCACGAGCCGCGAGGTGGAGGGGTTGTAGCCCCAGAGCACGATGCAGCCGGCGGCGTCCAGGTCCGGCATGTAGGCGCCGGGCACCGCGGCTCCGAAGGTGTACAGCGGAGCCAGGGTGCGTCCCCAACCGCACAGTTCCATGTAGAAGCACAGGTTCGGGCTGCCGAAGGCTCGCTGGAGGCGTTGCACCCAGTCGATGGAGTCCGACATCGACGAGGTCGACGGGGAGCTCGAGCCGAAGACCACGGACTCCGGGCCGTGGTCACCGGCGAGCGCCCGGAGCCGGTCGGCCACCGTGTCCAGCGCCTCGTCCCAGGTGATGCGCTGCCAGCCCGGATCGCCGTTCCCTTTCGGCCGGGTGCGCTTGAGCGGATGGAGCAGCCGATCGGGATGCCGCACGATCTCCGGCGCCGCCTTGCCCTTGACGCAGAGCGCCTGCCCGGTGGGATGACCCGGATCCGGGCCCAGCGCGACGAACTCGCCGTCGGCGATCGTGGCCGTCGCGCCGCAGCGGGACACGCACAGCGCGCAGAAGGTGGGGACCGTGGTCGTGGTCGCGTCGGTCATCGGTGCCTCCGTCCCGTACCCCGCCACGGGAGTATCCGCGCGGACGGCGGAGGCCTCAATGACGTCGGTCGGCAGACGCGGGCATGGCCGGCCGGGATTCCCGCGGACCCGGACCGCGTGCTGGAGGGTCGCTACCCTCGGCAGGTGGATCGCGTGCGCGTCCGAGCATGGGTCGGCACGGTCGTGTTCCTCGTGCTCACACCCGGCGTGGTAGCCGGGCTGATCCCGGCGGTGATCACCGGGTGGCGGATCCCGTGGACCGGCGGCTGGGTCTCGCCGGCCGCGATCGTGGCGGCCGTCGTCATGGCCGGCGGCATCATCGTGCTGCTCGACGCGTTCATCCGCTTCGCTCGCGCCGATGGGACGCCCGCGCCACCGATGCCGACCGCCCACCTCGTCGTCGTCGGGCCGTACCGGCACGTGCGCAACCCGATGTACCTGGCCGTGCTGGCGATCATCCTCGGGCAGGCGCTGCTGTTCGGGAGCTGGGGAGCCCTGCTCTACGCGGGCGTCGTGCTGCTCGCGGTGGCGTTGTTCGTGTGGGGCTACGAGGAGCCCACGTTGGAGCTCGAGTACGGCGACGAGTACCGGCAGTACCGGCGGAACGTCCGGGGGTGGATCCCGCGGGCGCGGCCGTGGCGGACCCCGTCCCCCGTCGGACAGACCCGCCGCCGAGGCACGCAGTCAACGGCAGGTTGACGATGCGGACGCCGTCAACCTACAGTTGACGGCATGACCGCCACGTCTCGGCCCACCGTCCGCCTCGACGACCTCATCGGCGCCATCGCCAGTGCGCACCCCGAGCCCCTCGACCGGCTCACCAACGCGGTCGCACTGGCGCAGCATCTCGACGACCTCGCCGACTCCCTGATCGGGCACTTCGTCGACCAGGCCCGCCGGGCCGGCGCCTCGTGGTCGGAGATCGGGCAGAGCATGGGGGTGAGCAAGCAGGCCGCGCAGAAGCGCTTCGTGGCCCGTGGCCAGTCAGGTGCTCCGGCCCTGGACCCCAGCCAGGGGTTCAGCCGGTTCACCGACGAGGCCCGCGCCGTCGTCGTGACCGCGCAGGAGCGAGCGCGTGAGTCCGGCAGCGACACCATCACCGTCGGCCACCTGGTGCTGGCGCTCGCCGCGGACCCGCGGAGCGCGGCCGCCCGCGCCGTCGCCGCGCAGGGCGTGTCGCTGGACGACGTCCGCCGGGCGGCGACGGCCACGCTGCCACCCGCCGCGGCGACCGTTCCGGCCCTCATCCCGTTCGACGCGCACGCCCGCGCCGCGCTGGAACAGACCTTCGCGGAGGCTCAGCGCCTCGGGGCGGAAACGATCGACAGCCAGCACGTCCTGCTCGCGATCTTGACCGTCGAGGACGGGACCGGCGTGCTCGCCGGCCTCGGCGTCGACCGTGCTGCTGTCGAAGCCGGCATCCCCCCGGCGGGCCATCCCCGGCCGCCGACGACGGCGTGAAGGTCGTCGTGCGCCGACTCCCCGCGCACACCTGGCACTGCAGGAGATGACGAACCGCCCCGGCCCGGAGGCCCGGGGCGGTTCGCCCTCCGTCCGTGGCATCTTTGCGGAAGGCAGACGCGCAGGTCGACCGCCACGCTTCGCGATCAGGCCTTCCCGCGTGCCCACGAATCGCCGCGAGTCTGCATACGGCGACCTGCGGCAGCGGCGTCGGGCGGGCCGGCACGTGCGGCGACGCCACTGAGCGAGCCGACTTCCGGTCACCGTGGCGGCCCTGCCCCCTCCTCGGCCAGCCGCTGAACGCCCGGCCCTGTCAGCTGAGGCAGCGCAGTGCCGGTCCGGCCGGTGAGCAGGAGCAGCAGTGCCTGAACCGGCCCCCGGACGTCGACGCCCGCCCCTGCTGTCCACTCGACGTCCGTCGCACTCAACCGCAGGCCGCGCAGCCGGCGCCGGGCCCAGAAGGGCCAGCCCATGCGCCACACCCGCTCGGCGCCCTCATGTGCGGCCTCGAGCGGCATGGCGACCGTCCGGTCCAGAGGCACAGCGACGTCCTGAACGTGCACCAGGGTGTCGAAGAGCAGGTTGTCCAGCGTGGTGATGGCCGGCTTGCGCCTGCTGTCGGACAGCCGCCGCAACTCGGACACCAACTCCGCGCTCGGGCGGCCGGCGTGCCCGACCGCCAAGTCCCGGTTGACCGCGTCGAAATCGCCCCGTTCGCGCAGGCCCATCCCGAGGATGCGCAGGATGCCCGGCGACTGCGGGGTCAACGCGATGTGCGCCGCGACATCCCTCACCCGCCACTCGGCGCACAGCGACGGCTGGTTCCACTCGACCTCGTCGAGGGTGTCCAGTAGGTCGGCCAGCACCCGGCGCTGGTTCCCGATGACTGCCCACTTCTCGTCGCGCTGCACGGGGCATTCCCCCTGAGGTGGTGAGAGAGTCTGACCAACTCGTCAGAGTGTCTTACTTCTCTCTAGCATCGTCAAGCATGACCGAGGCGCTGAACGTCGGGCTGCTGCTCTTCCTGCCGTACCGGGCGATGGAGACGCGCGTGTTCGAGGGCCTGGCGGCTGCCGGGTTCGACGACTTCACGCCCGCGCAGGCGCGGGTGTTCCAACGGATCGCGTCGACGGGCAGTCGGCTGACCGAGCTCGCCGCGCAAGCCGGGATCACCAAGCAGAGCGCCGGGTTCCTGGTCGACCAGCTCGAGCGCGCCGGCTACGTGGAGCGCGTGCCGGACCCGGCGGACGGCCGGGCACGCCTTGTCCGGATTGCCGAGCGTGGCGCGCGCAGCGTGGAAGCGTCACGCAGGGTCGTCGCCGAGGTCGAGGCCGAATGGACCGCCCACCTGGGGGAGCGACGCATGAGGCAGCTCCGGGACATCCTGACCGATCTGCGAGAGATCACCGACCCGTGGCGGTGAGCCGGGGCTGTGGCGGTGAGCCGGAGCTGCGGTGAAGCGCGCCACGCGGCCAGTGCGCGGGAGCAAGCGCTGCCGGATGTGGACGTTGCCTTCCCCCTTCCGCTCGGGTCCTGCGGTGCCGGCCGAAGGTGCGAGTCGAGGAGGCTGGCAGCGGCCTCTCCGCCCACCTGGATGCCCAGCTGCCGCAGCTCGCGCTCCGACTGCCTCCACCATGAGAGATCGTTGGTGGAGAACTCACCGAGGGATGGCGCGGGATCCAGGATGATCGAGTACGCCTCCGACCAGCGGTCGAGCAACTCCCCGCTCCTGGCTGGCTGACGACCTCGAGTCCCCTCATGCAGGTGGCCGGCGGTGGTGAGTTCGTCGACGACCGTCGTGGCCGTGCCCAGAGAGCGCCACTCGTTCAAGGAAGCAGCGCGTTCATTACCGCTGAACATGCCGAGGTTCTGAACAACGGAGTCCTCCGAAGCAAGGCCCCACGCAGCAGGGGGGAGGGCAGCTTGTCGATCGTGAGCTGGCGAGTCACGCGCCCCGTTCGTGGAGGAAGCGGGCCCGGAGGGTCGCCAGGGTGACCCGACCAGTAGGGCGTTCGACGGCCCAGAACTCCCAGCCGTTGGCGTGGAGCCCGCCACGAGCGACCCGCGCGGCGTGGCTGGGACTCGGGTGCGCCGTGCCGTTGTACCGCACGGCACCGTCGGGTCCGAGGACAGTGGTTGCAGGGAAGGCTTCCGCGACCTGACGGAGGGGGAGGCGAAGGCCGTCGACGCCGAGCACCTGCGCGAGCTCCGTCGCGGGCACCTGCGGCCCGTCGCCGGGGCCGCGTGACGCACCACGAGACGACGAACCGCCCCGGACCTCACGGTCCGGGGCGGTTCGTCATGCTGCGAGGGATCTCCGCACAACGTGCGAGGACCCCGGGGTGGAGGTGGCGGGAATCGAACCCGCGTCCTTCGACGCATTCCCAGGGCTTCTCCGAGTGCAGTCCGCTCCGCCTCTGCTCGGCCCCACCGATCCCGCGGACAGGTCGGTGTGACGGGCCCAGTCGCTGTGAGTTGTCCCGTGCGCGCCCGCGACCGGCGCGCACGGTGAGTCATCTAGCTGATGCCAGGATCCGGGCCGATGACGAACCCGGGCTGACAGACTTGCAAACGCTGCTAGGCAGCGAGAGCGAAGTCAGCGCGATTGGAATCGGCGCTTATTGTGTTTGCATCGCTTTTTTAACGAGGTCAGCAATGCGGTCCTCGGCCCGCTTCTCCTGAATCGACGAACGAAGTCGAGACCTTTCACCCCCTGTGCAGTTGTCCGTCCAGCGTAACGCGCCCGGACCAGCGCGTAATCCCCTCACGGGGTGAGCGTCACGCCCACCTTGCGCACCAGCGTGGCGAGCACCGTCGCCTGGGCGGGCGTCAACTGCAGCACGTCCGCGGCTTCCTGGACGGACATGGTCAGCGCGCCGCCGGCCGGAAGCGGCGATCCGGCCGCCCCGAACCGGCTGTCGAACAGCGCGTTCACCTCACCGACCGTGC
Organism: Modestobacter sp.; assembly: GCA_025933855.1. Taxonomy (GTDB): domain Bacteria; phylum Actinomycetota; class Actinomycetes; order Mycobacteriales; family Geodermatophilaceae; genus Modestobacter. The sequence continues at coordinate 25,786 of JAICZD010000010.1, forward strand.
GCGGATCGTCCAGCCCCCACTGGCCGAGCACCGCCAGGACGTCCGCCGGGATCTCGAGCATCTGCGCCAGCTGGGCCAGCAGGGGCGCCACGTCCGGCACCGGCCTGGTCTCCTCCACCGCCTGCAGCCGATAGCCCTCGCCCAGTTCCTCGCGCCGATCCACGACGAACGTCCGCTCGGACACGGCCGCGAGCGCCTCCAGCACCGTGGCCGTGTCGTCGCGCCGCAGGGCCACCCAGACCGCCGCGGGTAGCGCCGCCCCCTCCGCGCCGCTGCAGGCGAACCGGACCTCCGGTGGCTCGGTCTCCGTCCAGCCGCGTTCCTCGCGGGCGCGGACGACCGCGGCGAGCACCGCCACGACGCGGGCGGCGTCAGCGGTCAGCGCCTCGAACTCGCGCAGCCGCGCTGCCCGCGACTGGTCCTGCGTGGGTGAGGTCACCAGCCGAGTCTGCCCCGGAGCGGCCCGAATTCGGGGGATTTCAGCCCGCAGTCAATCCCAGCAGCCGGGCGCCGTTGGTCCAGCTGACCGCCCGCAGCC
>JAICZD010000015.1 GCA_025933855.1 Modestobacter sp.
CCAGAGCCGAGGGGGTCAGCCCGGCGGCCCCGACCGCGGTGACGGCCTCCCCCGCGGCGACGACCGAGTCGAAGTCCCCCCCCACGGTTCGCTCCGGGTCGCGCAGCGGGCTCAGCTACACGGTCACCAAGTTGACGATGCCGAGCGTGCCCTCGCTGCCCACCATCAGCCCGGTGAGGTCGTACCCGGCGACCCCCTTGGCGGTGCGCCGGCCCAGCCGGACCAGCTCACCGGTGCCGGTGACCACCTGCAGGCCGATCACGTAGTCGCGGGTGACGCCGTACTTCACGCAGCACAACCCGCCGGCATTGGTCGCCACGTTCCCGCCGATGGTCGACCAGGGCGAGCTCGCCGGGTCCGGCGGGTACCACAGGCCGTGGCCGGCGACGAAGGCGCGCAGGTCGTCGTTGACGACCCCGGGCTGGACGACGGCGAAGCGCTCGAGCGCGTCCACCTCGAGCACGGCGTCCATCGCCTCCAGCGAGACGACCACGCAGCCGTCAGTGGCGTTGGCCCCGCCGGACAGGCCGGTGCCGGCGCCCCGCGGAACCACCGGGGTGCGGTGCTCGATGCACGCCCGGACGACCGCCTGCACCTCCTCGGCGGTGCGCGGCCGGACCAGCGCGGCGGGCTGCACGTGCTGAGCCCATTCGGCCTCGTCGTGGGCGTAGGAGGCCAGCACGTCCGGGTCGGTGACCACCCGGCCGGGCGGGAGGACCGCCGTCAGCGCCTCCACCACACCCGTTGCCGGTCGAGTGGTGGCCGCCGCCGGCCGGCCGATCGCGTCGCTGCTGGTGGAGAAGGCCGTCGTCACGCACCCGACGGTAGGTGTGGCCCCTGACACACTCAACGGAGGACCTGTCCACCGTCCGGTGCGGCACGTGGTTCCTTCATCTACCCGGGGGCGGAGCCGACCGTGACCGACCGATCTGCCACCTGGCTGGGCCTGCTGGCCGCCGACGCGCCCGCCGAGGAGCTGACGGCACACCGCGCCCGGATCCTGTCCGACCCGGCCGTCCCGCCGGAGGAGCGGGCGCGGATCGAGGACGAGGCCGCCGCGGCCGGCCGGGTCCGCGAGCTGCTGGCCGCCGGCCGCCGGCAGTCCCGGGAACTGGCCGTGCTCAACGACCTGGCCCGCCGGCTCGGCTCGATGCACGATCCGGGCGACGTGCTGCAGGAGGTGGCCGCGCAGTCCCGCCGGCTGCTGGACGCCGATGTCGCCTACCTGATGCTGCGCCGTCCGGAGGGGCTGCGGATCGAGGTCGCCGACGGGTCGATGGGCTCGGCGCTGCGGGGGATCATGCTGCGGGAGGGCGAGGGCATCGGCGGGGAGGTGCTGCGCACCGGCCGCCCGGTGTGGACCGAGTCGTACCTGGCCGACCCGGACGGGCGCCGCCTGGCGCACGTCGACGCCGCGGCGCGCAGCGAGCAGCTCGGCGGCATTCTCGGGGTCCCCCTCCAGCTCGGCGGGGAGACCATCGGCGTCCTGCTGGCCGCCGACCGCCGTCCACGGCGGTTCGCCGGCCACGACGTGCAGCTGCTGGCGGCCCTGGCCGCGCACGCCGCCGTCGCCCTGCGCAACGCCGAGCTGATCGAGCAGCTGAAGGGCACGGCCGGAGAACTCGAGCGACGCAACGCCGAGCTGCGCCGGTCCCACGCGCAGCGGGAGCGGGCCGCCGCGCTGCGCGAGCTGCTGACGTCGGCCGTGATCGGCGGCGGCGGGGTTCCGGCGGTGGCCCGGGCGCTGGAGCGCGCGGTCGGCGGCGAGGTGCAGGTGTGGGACCTCGCCGGCGTCCGGCTGGACGCACCAGCCGACGGAGCCGGACCGGCACCCGACGTCGACGCCCTGACCGGCGGATCGCCGACGGCCGACCAGCTCGCCACCCCTGGCTCCCGGGTGGTCCGGACCGGCGACCGCTCCGGCACCCTCACCCCGGTGATGCTCACCGACGGTCCGGCCGGCTTCCTGGTCGTCTGGGACATGGCGGACGCGGACGGGGAGGACGCCGACGGCGAGGTCGGGGGCCTGCTGCAGACCGCGGCGACCTCGCTGGCCCTGGTGGTGGTCACCGAGCGGGCGGTGGCGCTGGCCCAGACGCGCAGTCGCGGTGAGTTCCTCCAGGCCCTGCTCGCCGGGGAAGGCGACGACGCCGGAGCCCGCCGACGGGGACGGTCGGCCGGGGTCGACGTGGACCGGGTGACCGCCGTCGCGGTGCTGGATCCCGGTTCGCGCGAGCTGCAGCCCGCAGCACGGGTGGCGGGCCGGCTGGCCGAAGGGTCCCGCGGCTGGTCGGCCGAGCACCAGGGGCGGGTCGTCGTCCTGCTGACCGGCCCGACGGCGGAGGACGCGCACGCCTGGTTGGCCGGAGCGGGCACCCTGCTGCCGGCCGCGGTCGGGCTGGCCCCGTGCGCCGGTGGGGCATCCGCCGTCCGCGCGGCCGTCGAGGAGGCCCGGCAGACCGCGGCGCTGCTGCACGCCCTGGGCCGCCCGGACGTCGCGGCGACCTCCGCCCGGTTCGGCGTCTACCGGGCGGTGCTGAGCCCGGCCGGCCGCGGCGAGCTGCGGGCCTACGTCGACGCGACCCTCGGCCCGGTGCTCGCCTGGGACGCCCAGCGGAACCGTGACCTGGCGGACACCCTGGCCAGCTTCCTGCGCAACGCGCAGCACCACGCCCGCACCTGCGCCGACCTGCACATCCATGCCAACACGCTGTACCAGCGGCTGGACCGGGTGACCGAGCTGCTCGGCCCGGACTGGCGGGACCCCGATCGGGTGCTGCAACTGCAGCTGGCGCTCACGCTCCGGTCGCTGGTTGCGGGGCTGCCGCCAGCGGGTTGAGCGGCCGGCGAACCGGCGCCGGCCGCCGAGCTCAGACCGCCTCGTGCGCCCGGGCGGCCTCGGTGGCGGCCCGGCGGTGCTCGGTGCGGGTCGCCGAGCGGGCCAGCAGCAGGGCGCCGGCCGCCGCGGCCAGCATCGCCAGGCCGACGAACCACAGACCGGCCCGCTGGTTGCCGGTGGTGTCGTTGAGCCAGCCGGTCAGGTACGGCGCCACGAAACCGGACGCGTTGCCGAGGGAGTTGATCAGGGCGATGCCGACGGCGGCGCCGGCCCCGGTGAGGACCAGCGGCGGCAGGTACCAGAACACCGGCAGGGCGCAGAACACGCCGACCGCGGTCAGCGTGATGGTGGCCATGACGGCGAACGGGGAGTCCAGGTAGAGCGCGACCGGAATGGTGACGCCGCCGAGAGCGGCGGGCAGGGCCAGGTGCCAGGTGCGCTCGCCGGTGGCGTCCGAGTGCCGGCTCCACAGCACCATCGCTACCGCGCCGACGGCGAACGGGACGGCGACGATCGCGCCGGTCTCCAGCAGCGAGTAGTGCGTACCGAACCGCTCGGACAGCCCGGCCACCACGGTCGGCAGGAAGAACGACAGCGCGTACAGGCCGTAGACGATGCCGAAGTAGACCAGCCCCAACCCGAGGACCCGGCCGTTGGTGAGGGCCCGCAGCGGGGAGGAGATCCGGGCGGGGCCGGCGTCGACCTGCTCGCGCTCGATCTGCGTGGTGACCCAGTCGCGCTCGGCGGCCGTGAGCCAGCGGGCCTGGGAGGGCCGGTCGGTCAGGTACCACCAGCAGGCCACGCCGAGCAGCACCGCCGGGACGCCCTCCAGGATGAACATCAGCCGCCAGCCCTCCAGCCCGAACAGGCCGTCGGCATACTGGATGACGGCCGCCGAGACGGGCGCACCCAGGGCCGAGGACACCGGGATGGCGACGAGGAACGCGCCGATCAGCCGGACCCGCTGCGCCCGCGGCAGCCACCAGGTCAGGTAGAGCATGACCCCGGGGAAGAACCCGGCCTCGGCGATGCCCAGCAGCACCCGGACGGCGTACAGCGAGCCCGGGCCCTGCACGAAGCCCAGGGCGACCGCGCAGATCCCCCAGGTGACCATGATCCGGGCGATCCAGCGGCGGGCTCCGAACCGGTGCAGGGCCATGTTGCTCGGCACCTCGACGGCCAGGTAGCCGATGAAGAACAGCCCGGCGGCCAGCCCGAACATGGTCTCGGTGAGCCCGAGGTCCGCGCTCATCGTCAGCTTCGCGAAGCCGATGTTGGTCCGGTCCAGGTAGTTGACGAAGTACAGCAGCCCGAGGAAGGGCACCAGCCGCCACGCGATCTTGCGCAGCGCGGACCGGCCCACCTCCGACTCGGTGCTGGCGGTCGGGTCGGTCGCGGCCATCGGTCTCTCCTCCGTCGGTGCCTGTGACTCCGATCACGAACGCTAGGAGACATCCGGCACGCGGAGCAGGGAGGACTCCTCCACCAGCTGCACCCGCCCATGGTGGGCCCGTCCATGTGCGAGCGCGCTGCTGCGGTGCTCCTGCCGGCAGGGGTCCGCCTGCTCGGCCCGCGACCGGTCAGAGCCCGTGCTTGTCCCGCCACCTCACGCAGGTGTCCGCCACCTCGCGCCACCCGCCGTCAACCGACTGACATCACCGGCGTCGGCGGCAGCCCGCCGCGCCCGCTGGTCCGCCGGGTCGATCTGCAGGATCGACAGCAGGTGCAGGACGTGCGCTCACCGGGCGCGCGGGTCGGTGACGCCGCCGGGTGAGGCGTTCGGGCCGAGGTCCCAGCCGGCCCGGAGCGCTCCCGCCCGGAATGCCGAGTCGTAGAAGTCGAGCACCGCGGCGCCGGGATCCGGGTGCCGCCGGGCGTCGGAGTAGGTCAGCACAGCGAGGTGGCTGCCGCGCCGCTCCAGCCAGCGTGCCGCTTCCGGCCGCAGCGGCTCGTCGGGCAACCCGGCGGGCTCGGGTGCGGTGTAGGAGTAGAAGGCCGCCTCGCGGAACTCGTCGTCGCCGAACCAGAACCCCGCGCTGATGACCTCCCGGGAGTAGGCCTCCCGGGTCACGCCGTCGGCCCCCTCGCCCGGGTCGACGTGCCGGTCGGAGAACCGGGTGACGGCGATGTCGAAGGTGTGCCAGAAGTGGTGGACCGGGCTCGTCTTGCCCGACCAGTCCGCCGCGTACCGCTCCAGCAGCAGGTTCACCCGGCTCAGCGTCTGCCAGTAGCGGGTGACCGCGGCCGGGTCGTAGCCGGCGTGCTCCTCGTCCTGGTCGAACGGCCGGTCCGCGTCCGGCAGGTCGAACGGGTGCAGCCGCGCCGGCCGGGTGCTCACCCCCGCCGCGTCCAGCGAGCGGATCAGCTCCCGGGTGAAACCGGCCACCGACAGCCCGGCCAGCGGGAACCCCGCCCGGCGGCCGTCGATCGTGGACACCTCCAGCCGGTGGTCCAGGAAGTCGAAGTCGATGGCGAAGATGGGGTCCGTTCCGCCGGGGTCACCCATCGGGCGGGTCGTGATCCCGCGGCCGGTCAGGTGGAACGGAACGTGCCACCAGTGGTTGCGGCGCGGCGCACCGGCCAACCGGACCTTGCCGACGACCTGGGCGAACCGGTGCACGGTCGCCAGCGTGTCGCGCCACGACCCGTAGTCCAGGTCCGGCCATCCCGAAGAACCCGACCCGGTCATCCCCGCTCCCTCGTCGTTCCCACCCAGCACGCGGACGGCCGGTGGTGCGCCCACCCAGGACGCTGTCACAGTTCGGCCCCGGCCGGTGTCTCCATGCCGAACCACAGCCGAGGAGGAGACATGACCAGCAGCACGCGGGTTCCCAAGGCCCAGATCACCGGCGTCCACGGCGCCCTGCTCACCAGGATCGGCAGGAGGATGTTCGGCGACGTGCCCGAGCCGCTGGAGGTGATGTGGCACAACCGGCGGGTGCTCACCACCAGCCTCGGTCTCGGGCGCAGGACCGCCCGGTGGAACGCCTGCGACAGGAACCTGAAGTCCTACGCCCACCTGGCGGTGGCGTCCCTGGTCGGCTGCTCCTGGTGCCTGGACCTGGGGTACTTCCAGGCGCACAACGAAGGGCTCGACGTGGACAAGGCCCGGCAGGTGCCGCGCTGGCGGGAATCGGCGGACTTCACGCCGCTGGAGCGCGACGTGCTGGAGTACGCGGAGGCGATGTCGCAGACGCCGCCGACGGTGACCGACGAGCTCTCCGCCCGGTTGCTCCGCCAGCTCGGTGCGCCGGCGATGGTGGAGCTCACCGCGTGGATCGCGGTGGCGAACCAGTACACCCGGACCAACTGCGCGCTCGGCATCGAGGCGCAGGGGTTCGCGGCCGCGTGCGGCCTGGCCCCCCTGGTGCCCGCCGCGCGCGCGGGCGGCCCGGCACCGCGGGCATGACCGACGACCCGTTCCTCGCCCACCGCAGCCTGCTGTTCACGGTCGCCTACGAGATGCTCGGCTCGGCCGCCGACGCCGAGGACGTCGTGCAGGAGACCTGGCTGCGGTGGGCGGACCTCGGTGCCGGGGCCCGGGCGGACGTCCGGGACCCGCGGGCCTACCTCGTCCGGATCGTCACCCGGCAGGCGCTCAACCGGCTGCGCACGCTGGCGCGTCGGCGCGAGGAGTACGTCGGCGAGTGGCTCCCCGAACCGCTGCTGACCAGCCCGGACGTGGCCGAGGACGTCGAGCTCGCGGAGAGCGTCTCGTTCGCGATGCTGACCGTGCTGGAGACCCTGCGCCCGCTCGAACGGGCGGTGTTCGTGCTGCGGGAGGTGTTCCGGACGCCGTACGAGGAGATCGCGGAGGCGGTCGGCAGGACGCCGGCGGCGGTGCGGCAGATCGCCGTCCGCGCCGGGCAGCACGTGGCCGCCCGGCGGCCCCGGGTGCAGGTGAGCCGGGCCGAGCAGGAGGCCGTCGTCCAGCGGTTCCTGGCCGCGGTCCGCGGCGGCGACCTGCAGGGGCTGCTGGACGTGCTCGCCCCGGACGTCGTCGTGGTGTCCGACGGCGGCGGCGTGGTCGCCGCGGCTCGCCGGCCGATCGCGGGTGCCGCCCGGGTCGCTGGGCTGCTGGCCACTCTGGCGACGTTGCCGGGGGACTTCGCGGCGATGCCGCTGCGGGTCAACGGCGGGCCGGCGGCGCGCTTCGACCTGGACGGCGAGCTCAACACGGTGGCCAGCCTGGTGATCGACAACGGCCGGATCACCCGCATCTACGCCGTCCGCAACCCGCACAAGCTGGGCCGGCTGGAGGAGGAGGCCGAGCTGCGCCGGTGACCGGATGCGGGCTCGGCCACCGGGGCCCGGTCAGGGTTGTGCCCGCAGCGGGGGCCGAGGAACCTCGAAGGATGGGAGACGGTCTGCCGGGCGGCGTGGCGACCGCCGGCGCGGCGATGCCTGTCGACGCGGAGTTCGATGCTGCCTTCTTCGCTGATCCTCATCGGCTGTACGCCCGGCTCCGCGTCGAGCGCCCGGTCGCGCGGGCCCGCACGCCGGCGGGCCTGCCGGTCTGGGTGGTGACCCGTTTCGACGATGCGCGGCAGGCCCTCGGCGACCCTCGGCTGGCCAAGGACGCCCGGGGATTCGCCCGGGTGCTGGACCGCCATCCCGTGCCGCCGGACCGTCGGGCGGTGTTCGCCCAGGAGCTCGGTCGGCACATGCTCAGCTCCGACCCGCCGGACCACACCCGGCTGCGGAAGCTGGTGGGCCGGGCCTTCACGATGCGGGCCATCGCGGGCATGCGGCCGCGGATCGAGGCGATCGCGGCCGGCCTCGCCGATCAGCTGGCCGCCGGCCCCGCCGAGGTCGATCTGCTGGACGCGTTCGCCTTCCCGCTGCCGATGACCGTCATCTGCGATCTCCTCGGTGTGCCGGACGACGAACGGACGACGTTCCGCAGCTGGTCCAACACGCTGCTGTCCTCCGACGGCACGGCCGCCGAACGCACCGCCGCCGGCGCCGCGATGGCGCAGTACCTCGGCGCCCTCGTCGCGGCGAAGCGGGCCCGGCCCGCGGAGGACATGCTGTCGGCGATCGTCGCCGCCTCGGAGGACGCCGACCGGCTCTCGGCGGACGAGACCGTGTCGATGGCGTTCCTGCTGCTGGTGGCCGGCCACGAGACGACGGTCAACCTGATCGGCAACGGCGTCCTGGCGCTGCTGTGCCACCCCGATCGGCTCGCGGAGCTCCGCGCCGATCCCGAGCTGACCCCGCGGGCGGTGGAGGAGTTGTTGCGCTTCGACGGCCCGGTCAACCTGGCCACGTTCCGCCACACCACCGAGCCGGTGGAGATCGGTGGCGTGCTCATCCCGCCCGGAGAGGTGGTCCTCGTCGCCCTCGCCTCCGCCGACCGCGATCCGGGCCACTTCCCGGCCGCCGACGAGCTGGACCTGCACCGTGACGCCGGTCACCTGGCCTTCGGTTACGGCCTGCACCACTGTCTCGGCGCTCCGCTGGCCCGGTTGGAGGGGGACGTGGCGTTCCGGACGCTACTGGCCCGGTTCCCCGACCTGGCCCTGGCCGTCGAGCCGGAGCAGTTGCGGTGGCGGTCCAGCACGCTGATGCGCGGGCTGACCCGGCTGCCGGTGCTACTGCGGCAGGCCGGCGCCGGCTGACCGGAACGGCGTCGCGGCCGTGACCGGGGCCCACCTCCTGCGGCGCCGGTCAGGCCGCATCCGGGCCGCCGTCCGCAGCGGGGTGCCGCCGCGCGTCGAGTCGCTCGAGGGCGTACCGGACACCCGGGTAGGTCGCCCAGTCCCCCGTCTGCGGCGCGGTCCGGGGCGCCGTCGGGGGCGCGGGCGCCGGCTGCTGCTCGGCGGATGACGGCTGGACCGGCACGACCGTGCGGGTCTTCCGGCGGTCGCCGGTGCGGCGGACCGCGGTCGTGGTGGGGGTCGTCGTGGTGGTCATGCTGCTGCCCTGCCTTCCGGTCCGGCGTCCCCGAGGGGACGCACTGCGTGGTTCGGTGCTGTCCATGGCTCGCGCCGCGCCAGGGCGGACGGGGCCTGCCGCTGGGTCGGCCACCGGCTCACCTGCTCCGCGGTCCCGGCCCCGGCTGCGCCGCGGCCGGGCTGCTGCGCCCGGGCGCTGGCCAGGGCCTCGCGGAAGCCGTGCCCGTACCAGAGCGGGGCGTTGAGCCGGACCCCGGCGGGGACGGTGGTCGACCCGGCGCCCCAGACCAGGCGGGCGAAGTCATCGGCCGCGAGCCCGTGGCAGTACGGGCCGACCGCGGCCGGCTCGCCGTCCGGCTCGATGTCGACGGCGAGGTGCCCGTCGGCGCGGCCCAGCGCATGGGCGGCCTCGAGGGCGTGCAGGTAGGTCGACGGCGGCTCGTGCTCTCTGGTGGTCACGGTCGGGCTCCAGCACCTCGTCGGGTTCGCGGTGGCCCACCGCCTCGTCCGCTCGATGCCGGACGACGGTGGTGCACACCGGAAAGAGGCGGCACCGGGTCCGGTGATACCTCCCGGCCGGCTTTCGCCGGCGCCGATCCGGGCGGCGCGGCCCTACGGCTCGTCGTGCCGGGAAGGGCTCGGCGCGGTCAGAGCACCGAGAAGCCGGCCGGCAGGCCGGTCCGGCCGGTCGCGGCCAGCAGGAGCGGTCCGGCCAGGCCACCGGACACGGCGAGGTCGGCGACCATCGCGAGGGCCTGCGCGGCGGCGGTGGGAGGGACGTCCAGTGGCGCGCCCAGGGCCGTGGCCAGGTCCGCGGTGTGCACCACCAGCTCGAACGTGCGGGTCGGCAGGTAGTCCGCCAGCCGCATGCCGCCGCCGATCGTCGTCACCAGTTCGGTACCGGTCCGGCTGTCGACGAGCGGCAGCACCCGGCCGGCGATCTCCGCCACCGCAGCCGCGGGATCGGCGCCCAGCGCGGCTCCGGCGTCCCGTCCGCGCGCCGCGACGGCCGCGTCGGCGGCGGCCGTCCGAGTGAGCCGGAAGTAGTCCCCGGCCGACGCCACCTCGACGGCCGCGGCCGGACGGGCCAGGTACATCTCGACCGTCAGCAGCGAACGGCTGGTGTGCCCGGTGAGTGCGCGGACGTCCCACTCGCCGAGGCCGGGCAGCTCCCACCGCTCGCCGACGAGGGCGGCCGTGCGCAGGAACCAGTGCGCGGCGTCGGCGAACGCCCGACGGGAGTCGTTCCACCCGAGGTCCATGCCGGCGAGGCTAGAGCGGGTCGGCAGCGGCCGAGCGGGATCCGGCGGCTGCACCGCGCCGGGGCAGCGTCGCGGACGCCGTCGCGGCCACGATCGCAGCGCCCGCGGCGACCAGGAACGCCGGGGTGAAGCTGCCCGTCGAGTCGGCGATCCAGCCCCCGAGCTGGGGACCCACCAGCTGGGCCAGGCCGAAGACGAGGGTGACCGCACCGAAGGCGGCGGCGAACCGTCGGGGGTCGAGGGAGTCGGCGAGGTGGGCGGCGAGCACGGCCGGAGCGCCGGACATGGCCAGCCCGAAGAGGATCGCGGAGAGCACCGCCCACGGCTCGGCACCGACCGGGACGAGCAGGATCGCCGCCGTCATGCCCAGGTAGGCGCAGGTCATGGCCACCCGCCGGCCGACGCTGTCCGACCAGCGGCCGAGCACCACCCCGCCCGCCGTGATGCACACCCCCGCCAGCGCGAACACGGCCGAGGCGTGACCGGTGCCGAAGCCGGCGTCGTCCTCGTACGCGGCGACCAGGAAGGTCATGTAGATCGCGATCGCCAGGCCGTACCCGCCGTAGGAGACGGTCGAGCCGATCCAGCCGGGCACCGCGCGCAACGCCGAGATGCGGACCGGACCGGAGACCGGGGTGACCCGCGGGCGCAGCCACAGCGCCGCCGCGGCCGCGACCACCGCGGACAGCACCGCCTCGATCCCCCACACCGGGCGCCACGCGCCGGGGCCGGCGACCGCGTGCACCAGCGCGGTCAGCCCGCTGCTGGCCATCACCCCCACCCCGACCCCGCTGCCGGTCAGCCCGATGGCCAGGCCGCGGCGGGCGACGCGGACGGCGGATCCGGCGATGCCGGGGGCCGGCACCCAGATCATCGCCCCGCCGAACCCGGCCAGGACCATGCCCACCACCAGGACCGGCACGGACGGCGCCAGCGCGAGCACCGTCAACCCGGTCGTGGTCAGGAGCAGCCCCAGGCGTACCGCGGTCGCCGGAGCGAGCCGGCCCGCGGTGAGGCTGACCAGCAGCGTTCCGGCGAGGTAGGCGCTGAGGTTGAGCGTGCCGAGCAACCCGGCGACGGCGTAGGAGTGCACGAGGTCGGCGTTGAGGGCGGGCAGCAGCAGCGCGGACCCGAACCGCCCGAAACCCTGCGCCACCGCTGCGGCCAGCACCAGGAGGGGCAGCAGCACCCGTGGCCCCCGGGCGGCGCTCCGCCGCCCGGACAGGCCGGCTCCGAAGGCCCGCACCTAGCCGGACGCCGGCAGGTCGACGACCACGCCGGGGCCCAGCTCCGGTTCCGGGATCTCGCCCGGCCCGAGGACGGCCCCCGTCGCCGTGCCGCGGATCACCATCGCCTTCATCGACGCCCTCCGGTATCCACGCGCCCGATCCTGCCGCCCGTGCCGGAACGCCGCCTCCGGGCCGCTCCGGGAACCGATCCGGTCAGGAGTCGGCCAGCCAGCTGCCGTGGAAGCCGAGCGGGACCCGCGCCGGGAGGTGGACGGTGGCGACGGGGTCGCCGGTGAAGTCCTGGGCGGCGAGGACCACCAGGTCGGCGGCTCCGCGGTCCGGATCGTGGACGAAGGCCAGCACGTATCCGTCGTCCTCGGCGGCGCCCGGGGCGGACGGCGCGAACACGGCCTCCCCGGTGGCGGCGTCCCGCCCGAACCGGTGCACCTCGACACGTCCGGCCGTCAGATCGTGCTTGAGCAGCGCGTTGTCGAACGCGGCATCGCCGAAGTCGCCGTTCGGGCGGACCGTGGCGCGGTTGATCTCCCCGACCATGGTGCTGTAGCCGTAGCGGTGCGGCTGCGAGGTCATCCGGTCGTCGACGCGGGGGAACTCCTGCTGGCGGTCGTCGAGGCACTGCCGGGTGACCCGGCCGGCTGCCGGGTCGATGGTCCAGCGCTCCAGCGTGAGCGGCCCCTGCTCGGCCAGCACGGTCATGTCGTAGGCGCCGTCGTACCGGCACATGTCCACCACGACCCGGTTCCCGTCGTCGTAGGCGTTGAGGGTGTGGAAGACCCAGCACGGGTCCAGCTCCAGCCAGCGCACCTCGCGGACGGCGCCCGTCCGGGGCAGCAGCCCGACCCGCGCAGGGTGCGCCGGGTTCCAGGCGTAGGGCAGCTGGGAACCGGCCGCCGCGGCGTCCATGCTGAAGGTGACCGGCAGGTCGAACAGGACGACGTACCGCTCGGTCAGGGCGAAGTCGTGCATCATCGGCCCGTCGGCGACCGGGACGTCGGTGGTTGCGCTGACCTGGCCGTCCGGGCCGACGACGACGTGCTGCACGTGGTCCCAGCCCCAGAAGTAGGCGACGGCGTGCAGGTCGCCGGTCCGCCGGTCGAGCTTGGTGTGCGCCGCGTACCCGCCGGGCAGCGTGCCGTCGAAGTCGCACGGCCCCACGGTCTCCAGCTCCGCGGTGAGCTCGTACGGCAGCGCCCCGGCCTCGACGGTGGCCAGGGTGCGTCCCGCGTGGCTGATGATGTGGGTGTTGGCGGCGAAGTCCATGCCCGCGTGCACCGGCCCGCCCGGCCACGTCTCCCCCAGCGACTCGGCCACCTGCCGGGAGCGGACCCAGCGGTTGCGGTACCACTCGGCTCTGCCGTTGCTCAGCCGGACCCCGTGCACCATGCCGGCACCGAGGAACCAGTGCGAGCCGGGCTCGTCGGAGTTCAGCGGGTTGGGCCCGTTGCGCAGGTAGCGGCCGTCGAGCTCGGCGGGCAGCTTTCCGGTCACCGGCAGGTCGAACGCGGTGATCTCCTCGGTCACCGGGGCGTAGTGACCCCGCAGGAAGGGAGGGCGTTCCAGCATCCGGTCGGTCATCGTGGCTGCCCCTCGGCGAGTGTCGGCCCGGACGTGCTCGTCCACGCCGTCCGAGCTCGATCCTGGCCCGGTCGTCCGCGGCTGGACAGACCTCACCATCCGCGATCCTCTCCGGTGCGCCGAAGGTGGCGTCACCCCGGGACGAGCACCCACTCGATCTCCGCGGTGCCCTGCAACGGGCCGTTCAGCGACCAGTCCGCTGGCGGGCGTCAGTTGCACGGTGGCGGGAGCGCTCGTCGGCTTCGCACCCGGTCAGGACAGGATGCGGCTCTGGTGAGCCTCGTAGACGGCCCGCACCGCCTCCACATCGGGCGGCCCCTGGGCGGGCAGGACCGCGCCCACGGCCTCCATGAACGTCATCGCTGGGCCGGCCGGCCCCCACAGCCCGAGCACCCGCGCCGGTTCGCCGGAAGGGTTGGCGAAGCCATGCCGCTCGCCACGCGGAGCGACGAACAGGGACCCAGGGCCGGCCATGGTCGGCTCGCCGTCGCCGACCACGAGGATCGAACCCTGGAGCACGTAGATGCCCTCATCGAACAGGTCGTGGGCGTGCGGTGGAGGACCAGGGAAACCGGCCGGCACGGTCAACTCCGCCACGGCAAAGCCGGCGGGGCGGTCATCGAGCCCGGCAAAGACGTCCATCGGACGCCCCGCGTACTGGATCGAGGGTGCACTTCCGGGCACGACGAGAAAGCTCACGGCCGGGCACCGTACCTCGCTGTGGCCATCCAGGACGGGCATCGCGTGCCCCTGCCGACCTCGAACGGCCGGGTCGTCCCGGAGCCATCGCCACCGCTCGGGACACGGGTCGCACCTGGCACCGGTCGGGCCGCGAACCTGGCCTCGATCGGGCTATTCGGTCGACGCGCTGCGCTGTGACGGCGTTCCCGCGGGAACGTCGCGAGGCCGGCGGCCGTGACCGCGTTCCCGCGGGAACGCCTCGATCGACCGGTGGACGAGGTCGGGCAGATCCCCTCCGGTCAGCGCGTCGGCACCGCGCTGCTCGAGGCGGCGAGCCCCGGTCCGGAGCAGACCCGTGACGTGCGCCAGGCGGCGGTCGACCTCGTCGAGCTCGGCGCGGAGCCGATCGTCGTCACCCGAGCCGGACGACGGGGCCCGGGGCGCCGGGACGACCGCACGGATGGACAGCGCCCCACGAGTCGCCGACCCGGATGCCGAGCGCGACCCGGCCGGCAGCAGCTCCAGCAGCGGTCGCAGCACCCGGTCGGCGCAGTCCGGCAGGTACCGGCCGGAGAACCGGGCACGGGTGTCGGCGGCTCGGTCCCGCTGGAAGGCGGAGGCCCGGTGGCCGCCCGGGACGCACAGATCGGTGCCCCGGCCGAACGACCGGTCCAGCCGGAACGTGTTCTGCAGTTCGACGACGGTGAACAGCGCAGTCACCCAGGCCCGGTAGACGTCGCGAGCCGCACCGAGGCCGGGATCGAGCAGGAACCCGATGTCGGTCCCGGCCAGCACTCGCCCGGCAGCGGACTGCCCGGCGTGTGCACGGGCGAAGGCGTCGGTCACGTCCAGGCCGGCGTGGGCGCGCAGGACGACGTCCCCACCGGGATGCCGCTCGACGAATCGGGTGACGTCGTGCACCCGGCCGCCGACCGCCACCCACCATCCGTGCTCGTCGTCGTGGTGCCCGGTGAGCTCGCTGACGGCGATCGCCCGCCCGGCGGGCGCGGCCCGATCGGACCGCCCCGCCGGTGATCCGGCCGGGCGGTCACGGCAACGAGCCGCCGACAAGGCCTCGCCGATCCGCCGCTCGCCCCGCGACTCGGTCAGCGCGGCGTCGACCTGGTTCCAGGTCCGCTCCTGCGGGGAACCGGCGAAGCCGCCGATCGTGACCCCTCGGCCCACCTTGAAGGCGACCGACAGATAGCCGTACACCTTGCGCCGGTGCCGGCCGAGGAACCCGTCCGGGCCGGCGTACGCCTCCCGCGCCGCGTCCAGCGCCGCCACCAGCCCCGGTGCGGGGTGCGCGGCCACGTGGTCGGCGACCGAGACCTGCCCGACCCCGTCGAGGAACCTGCGCCAGTGGACGGGGTAGCTGCGGCGGTGACGGGCGATCTCACCGCCCAGCTGGCTGGCGTGCGACCGCCGCTCCAGAAAGACGTCGAGCAGGTTGACGATCGGGGACGCCGTGCCGCTGGGGCCGAGGACCCCGGCCCGGAACGGCACCGCGAGCGGCGCGACCGTCTTGGCCCAGACGACCGGATCGACGTGCGTCGCGCTCTCCGGACGTGGATCGATCAGGGTCAGCGAGCTGCGGCTGACCGTTCCGAGCACGCCGGTGACGGTGTCCAGCGCCTGCCGGAGCGCCTGCGGATCGTCGTTCAGCACGGCGTCGTGCGCGGCCGCCACCGCGGGGACGATCGGCGCGCAGCGGGCGAGGATCTCCAGCTGGCTGAGGTAGAAGACCCGCTCCTCCTGGTTGTCCACGGTGGCAACGAGGAGTCGCAGGTTGCCGACCCGCAGCTGTTCCGGGTCGCCGTCCTCGGGGACGCGCCAGTTGTTCACGATCAGGTCCGGGTAGGACAGCACCGGCTCGGGATCCCGGCGCAGCCGGCGGCGGACCTCGGCCCAGGGCACCGCGACACCCGCGGGCAACTCGCCGGGTTCGGGCGCGCTGATGTGGACGTAGGCGTGCGCGAGGACGCCGAGCACGGTGGCCGCACGCGGCAAGGCCGCATCCGGCAGCGCGGTCGCGTCGGCCCTGAGCACGGGCAGCTGTTCCAGCGCCGGCCGCAGGGCCAGGTCCCGGTACAGCGCCGGCAGCTGCCCGGCGACGTCGTCCCATGCTGCGTGGCTTGCGGGCAGCGACAGCCGTGGCGCCTGCACGGGCACGAAGCCCCGCGCGGCGGACAGCGACCCGAGGTTCTCGTGCCCCAGCCGGGCGTTGACCAGCTCCGCCGAGGCGATGACCCGGCCGGCCGGGGAGGTGTGCAGGTGACGCATGGGCGCTCCCGACTGGGGGCCCGAGGGGTCCCGGCTGTTCGGACGGGAGGAGCGGGCTCAGCAGCTCCCCAGGTGTCGCGGTCCGCGGTCGGACCGTCGTCCTAGAGAGGCCGGAGCTGCCGTTGCTGATACCGCCCGCAGCTGGAAATCCACCGATCGGCGGTCGATGCTGGAGTGCGTGGCTGCTGGTGGGCGCCGGCCCGGACCGATGGTCCGGCGGATCCTGCGGAGCCCGGCGCTGCTCTACGACTGGCACGCCGGGTGGCTGCTGGGGCGTCGGTTCCTCCGGCTGACCCATGTCGGTCGCCGATCGGGGCGCCGCTACCGGACGGTCCTGGAGGTCATCGGATCCGACCGGGCGGCGGGCGAGCTGGTCGTCATCGCCGGGGTGGGCCCCGCCGCGGACTGGTACCGGAACATCCAGGCGCAGCCGGCGGTCGAGGTCGCCATCGGCCGGCAGCGATTCCGACCGGTGCACCGGATACTCGGCGAGCCCGAGGCGGTCGCCGTCCTCGCCGACTACGAGCGGCGCAACCGGTGGGTGACCCCGGTGGTGCGCCGGGTGCTGTCGTGGCTCGTCGGCTGGGCCTACGACGGCACGGACGCCGCCCGGCGGCGACTGGTCCACGAACTACCCATGGTCGCCTTCCGGCCCGAGGGTCGCTGAGCCCGCGACACCAGGCCCCGCGCTCACCGCGACCCTGCCGCCGGGGGCGGTGCAGGGCGCGATGCGGACCGGCGGGTCACCAGCTGGCCCCGGACCCGGTGCAGCCGCGGCATCAGGCCGTACATGACGATCGGCACCGCGATCGTGGCGAGGACGAAGGTGCGCAGCACGACCGGGGCGCCCTGCATCAGCCCGCCCAGGGCCAGATTCAGCACGGTCAGGGTCGGCAGCACGGCCAGCCAGATCATCAGGGCCAGCTGGTGCCGGGACGGCGGAGCGATCGGTGTGGAACGCACTCCGGTGGGATCGGTGGACATGTCGTTCTCCTCGGTCAGGCGGAGCCGCGCACGGATCCGGGCGCAGCGGATCGGGTGACCTGCTCAGCAGGTCACCGCTCGGGAAGGGAAGGCTGTCAGCGGCCGTGCCGGCGATCGCCGAGTCCGGCCCGGGTCAGGCGGGACTCCGTGGCGGCGGAGAACACGTCACCTGGAACGCGCTGGTCGGTCATCGCGCGGGCCACGTCCTCCTGCACCAGGTCGGCGTTGATCGCGATCGCCGCCGCGGACCCGGCGCCGGCCGAGGTGATCACCTGGGCGCGCGGGTCGACCACGTTGCCGGCGGCCCAGACACCGGGCGCGCTCGTCCGGCCGGTCGGGTCGACGGTGGCGAAACCCGCCTCGTCGACCGCACAGCCCAGGCCGGCCAGCAGGCCATCGGCGTGCGGCACGTTGCCCGGCCGGACGAACACCGCTGCCCGCGGAACCACCCGGCCGCCCACCAGCTCGACACCGGTCAGCCGGTCGGCCTCGACGACGAGCCGGGCGACGTCGCCGGACACGATCCGGATCCCCCGTGCCTCCAGCTGAGCGCGCTCGGCCGACGTCAGCGGATAGGTGTGCGCGAAGAAGACCACGTCGGCGGACCACTGGCGGACCAGGAGTGCGTGCTGCACCGAGCCCGGCAGGGTGCCGAGGACGCCGAGCGGCTGGTCCCGCACCTCCCACCCGTGGCAGTACGGGCAGTGCAGCAGGTCCCGGCCCCACCGCTGACGGACCCCGGGGATCTCCGGCAGCTCGTCCCGGACACCGGTGGCGACCAGGATCCGCCGGGCCCGCAGCGCCTGGCCACCGGCCAGCCGGACGACGAATCCCGGATCGATCCCGACCACCTGGTCGGCGACCAGCTCGACGCCGTAGCCGGCGACCTCGGCCCGTCCGGCGGCCAGCAGGTCCGCCGGCGGCATCCCGTCCCGGGACAGGAACCCCTGCATGTGCGCCGCCGGAGCGTTGCGGGGCGCGCCGGCATCGACCACGGCGACCCGGCGCCGCGCCCGGCCCAGCACCAGCGCCGCACTCAGACCGGCCGCCCCGCCGCCGACCACCACCACGTCGTGGGCCCCTGCCCGCCGAACAACCGCCTCCATGACGATCACCTCCGTCCCGAAGACTTCTCCCCCGCCGGAGACGTGACAACGATCGTTGCCGATCCCGGGAACGGCTGGTGGACTGAGGGCATGGAGACCTCGCCGGCGATCGCGGCCGCGCTGGCCGACGTCGGTCCCCGGCTCCGGCGCGCCCGGGCGCAGCGGGACGTCACCCTCACCGAGCTGGCCGCCGCGACCGGCATCTCCAAGAGCACCCTGTCCCGGCTGGAATCCGGCCAGCGCCGGCCCAGCCTGGAGCTGCTGCTCCCGATCGCCGCGGCGCACCAGATCCCGCTGGACGAGCTGGTCGGCGCGCCGGAGGTCGGGGACCCCCGGGTTCGGTTCCGCCCGCGGCACCGCAACGGCCGCACCGTCGTCCCGCTGACCCGGCAACCCGGGGGCCTGCAGGCGTGGAAGACGATCATCCCGCCGGAGCCCGGCGAGCCGGAGCTTCGCAGCCACGAGGGGTACGAGTGGCTGTACGTGCTGGCCGGGCAGGTGCGGCTGATCCTGGCCGACCACGACATCACCATGGGCCCCGGCGAGGCCGCCGAGTTCGACACCCGGCTTCCGCACTGGTTCGGACCCGCGAACGACCAGCCCGTCGAGATCCTCAGCCTGCTGGGCAGGCAGGGCGAACGCATCCACGTCCGCGCCGCCCCGCGCCGCGCGGCGGACCGCCCGTGAGGACCGCCGGGCAACCGCAGCCGGCGCACCCGGCCCGCGGTGCTGATGACCCGGGCCGGTGACGACGGCGCGATGCGGGTCCTCGCCACGTTCGCCGGCGGCACGGGGCACTTCCTGCCGACCCTGCCCTACGCCCGCGAGCTGCGCGCCCGCGGCCACGACGTCCGTTACGCCTGCCAGCCGGCCATGCTGGGCGTGGTGCAGGACGCCGGGTTCCCGGCCGTGGACTCCGGCGGTGCCACCCTCCTGCCGCCGGACGAGCGCCGCCCGCTGGTGCCGGTCGACCGGTCGCACGAGCAGCGGGTGGTCGCGGATTTCTTCGTCGCCCGGGTGGGCGCCGAGCGCGCCGCACGACTCGCCGTCCTGATCGACCGCTGGCGACCCGACCTGCTGCTGCGGGACGAGATGGACGTCGGTGCCGGGGTGGCGGCCGAGGCCGCCGGCGTCCCGTCGGCCGATGTGGTGGTGATCGCCGCCGGCGGGTTCGTTCCCGCCGGCATGGCGCGCGGCCCCCTGGATCAGCTGCGCGCCCGGCACGGCCTGCCGACCGGTCCGGAGTCCACCCGGTTGCACGGCGACCTGACCCTGCAACCGGCGCCGCCCGGCTTGCGGAACCCGGCCGACCCGCTGCCGGGCACGGCGGTGCCGGTCCGGCCACCGATCCTGGACGACGCGGTCCTCGGCGGCGAGGCCACCACCCGGGCAGGCTCGCCCCGGCTCTCGGTCTACCTCACCCTCGGCACGATCTTCGCCCAGGAGTCCGGCGACCTGTTCGCCCGGGTGCTCGACGGCCTGCGCGAGCTCGACGCCGACGTGCTGGTCACCGTCGGCCGGGAACTCGATCCGGCCGAGCTCGGCCCGCAGCCGGCGCACGTCCGGATCGAGCGGTTCGTTCCGCTGGCCGAGGCGCTGCCCGGACGGGATCTGGTGGTGTGCCATGCCGGCTCGGGGACCGTCGTGGCCACCCTCGCCCTCGGCCTTCCCTCGCTGCTGCTGCCGATGGGTGCCGACCAGCCCTGGACCGCCGACCGCTGCGCCGCGCTCGGCGTCTCCCGGGTGCTCGACCCGCTGACCTGCACACCGGACGACGTGGCCGGCGCCGTCCTGCACCTGCTGTCCGACGGCGTGGCGCGGGAGGCGGCCCGGTCGCTCGCCCGGCAGGCGGCCCGGCTGCCGACCACCGCCGAGGCCACCGACCTGCTGGAGCGACTGGTCCGCTGAGCTGACGTGCCTGGTCACGCGAAGGCCGTCGACGATCCGGCCACGGCGTCCGGACGGCCTCTCCCGGCCGGGCGCCGTCCTGCGAGCGGGCTCGGCGACCCGCTCGGCAGCCGCACGGATGTGCCCGCGGTGGCTGGCACACTCAGCCGGCACCCGTGCGCGGTCGAGGGGAATCGGTATGGCGTCCGGCAACGGCTATCGACGAGCGGCTCTGCTCGTCGACTTCGACAACATCTATTCGTCGTTGCGGAGCGTCGATCCGGCCGCGGCCCGGATCTTCGCCACCGACCCCATGCGGTGGTCCGGCTGGCTGGAGGAGCGGCTGGGGTCGGTCGGCCCGGACGCGGACGAGACGACGGCCCGGATCGTGCTGCACCGGACCTGCTACCTGAACCCCTCGACCTGGGGCAGCTACCGGGCCTACTTCACCCGTGCCGGCTTCCGGGTCGTCGACTGCCCGTCGCTGACGCAACAGGGCAAGAACAGCGCCGACATCCACATGGTGATCGACGCGCTGGACCTGCTGGCGCACCCCACGCGCTACGACGAGTTCATCGTCCTCAGCCTGGACGCGGACTTCACGCCGCTGTTCCAGCGGCTCCGCTCGTTCGACCGACGGGTGATCATGCTCGGCAGTGGGCCCTCGGCAGCCGCGCTGCGCAACACCTGCGACTACGTCATCCCCGACGACGTGTTCATCTCCGAGGCGCTCCTCAGCGAGGAGCCGGGTGTCGTCACCGAGGGCGCGGTCCTGGACGTCGGGGATCCGGGGGCCGCGTCCCGGGCAGCGAGCGGATCGGACGGGACCGCTCCGGCGGATCCGGATCGGCTGCGCCGCGACCTGAAGGAGGCCCTCGTCCAGATGGTGACCGAGGCTGCCGAGCCCGTGCGCATGGCCGCTGCGGCCAACGCGTTGCGGCTCCGGTTCGGCCCGGCGGTCACCGGCGGGTCATGGGCGGGCACCGGTGGCTTCAAGGCCTTCGTGCGATCGGTGGCCGACGAACGGCTGGCCTTCCGGATCCGGGGGGTCGTCGGCTTCGTCTACCAGCCCGGACGGCACGACATCGACGCCGCGATGGCCCTCGCCGAGGAGTCCAACGCCCGGCGGCGGGTGCCCCAGGACACCGAGCGGCTCGTCGGGGCGTGGGCCGATGCAGCAGCCCGGGTCTGCCGGGTGCTGGGGTTCCCGGCCCTCCTGCCGTCGGAGTGGGCGGCGATCTTCACCGGCATCGCCGGAGAGCTGTCCGCATCCGGATTCTCGGACATGGCCAGGCTGGAGCGGGTCGTGGCGGGCTCCGCGCCGGAGCTGAGTGCGTCCGTCCGCTTCGTGGGGGTCGGCCTGTCCCAGGCCGGTTACGACCTGGCGTCCACGGACGGGCACACCGCACGGGCGATCGGGAACTGCTTCCACAGCAACATGCTGCGGCTGGCCGACAACGCGCAGCTGCATCTCGACGAGGCCGACCACGTCGCCCTGCGGAATTGGTTGCTCGGCGGTCTCGACGGGGCACGGTGAGCCGGCGGGTCAGGTGTCCGCTGCCCCCGGCTGGAACAGCTCCACCGGGTTGCCCGAGGGATCGTCGAGCAGGATCTGCCGGCCGCCGATCCCGGTGATGATGCCGCTGCGGAACCGGACCCCGGCCGCGCGCAGCGTGTCGACCGTTCCGGCGAGGTCGGGCACCTCCAGCGAGAAACGGTTCCAGCCGCCCGGGCTCGGCCGGGTGCCGTCCGGCATCGCCTGGCCGCCGCCGCCCTGCCCGCTGGGCGCGCTCAGCAGCAGGCGCAGGTCGCCCTGGGTGAGCATGGCGAAGGTGGGCGCCGGATGCATCAACTCGTCGAAGCCGAGGTGCCGGCAGTAGAAGTCGATCGACGCGTCGACGTCGTCCACGATGTAGCGGACCGTCACGGTAGCCACCGGACACCTCCTGGCAGGCGACCCGGTGAGCATCGCGCAGCCGACGACCGTCGTCCAGCGCCCGGCGACCGGACCCCGGCCGGGATGCGACCTCCGGTCAGCCGGCGGTGCCGCCCGCCGCCGGCGGCCAGGTCTTGGCCACCATGGTCAGCACGTCGTAGGTGGCCACCGGCTGGCCGGCGCTGTCCACCACCACGGCGTCCCAGCGGACCTCGCCGTGGTCGGCCCCGCCCCGCGGGCTGATCTGCTTGGCGGTGAGCGTGACCGTGAGCTGCTCCCCCGGCTTGACCGGGGTGAGGAAGCGCAGGTTGTCCACACCGTAGTTGGCCAGCACCGGGCCCGGGGCCGGGTCGACGAACAGCCCCGCGGCCCAGGACACGATCAGGTAGCCGTGCGCCACCCGGCCGCCGAACAGCGGGTTGGCCGCGGCCGCGGCCTCGTCCATGTGGGCGTAGAACGTGTCGCCGGTGAACTCGGCGAAGTGCTCGATGTCCTCGAGGGTGATCGCGCGCGGCCCGGCGGTGATCGAGTCCCCGATGCGCAGCTCGGC
>JAICZD010000200.1 GCA_025933855.1 Modestobacter sp.
ATCCGGCCGCCGTCGCGTAGGTGGCCAGGTGCGCCCGGGCGCACGCCCGCCAGTCGAACTGCGCCGCCCGCACCCGGCCGGCCGCCGAGAGCTCCGCGCGCCGGGCCGGGTCGGCCAGCAGGTTCCCGAGTGCGGCGGTGATCGACGGCGGATCCGGCTCGGTGTAGGCCACGGCGTCCCCGCCCACCTCGGGCAGCGCCAGCCGCCGGGTGGTGAGCACCGGCGCGCCGCAGGCCATGGCTTCCAGCACCGGCAGCCCGAAGCCCTCCCCGAGGCTGGGATAGGCGACCACGGTGGCCTCGCCGAGGAACCCGGCGAGCAGGTCCAGCGGCAGGTAGCCGGGCCGCAGCAGCAGCCGGCCGGCCGGAACCTCGGCCGCGGCCCGGTCCACCTCCGAGTCCCAGCCGCGCCCACCGGCCAGCACCAGGGCCGGCGGGTCGTCCAGCGCGCTCCACCCGCGGACCAGCGCCGGCACGTTCTTGCGCGGCTCCAGGGTGCCGAGGAACGCGACGTAGGGCCCGTCGATGCCCAGCTGGGCCCGGGCGGCCGCGCGCTCCTCCGGCGAGGGGACGTGGAACCGGCCGGCGTCGACCCCCAGGTGGGCCACGTCGACCCGGTCCGGCCGGGCGCCGGCGACGCGGACCAGCTCGTCCCGGGTCGCCGCCGACGGGGTGAGGCACCGGGCCGCGCGGGCCAGCGACACCCGGGTCCAGCCGCGGAAGAACCGCCGCTTCACCGGCAGGTGCACGTCCGGGTGGGTGAAGAAGGTGGCGTCGTGCAGCGTGGTCACCACCGGCGGCCCGCCGGCCAGCGGCATCGTGTAGTGCGGGCAGTGCAGCACGTCGGCCCGCGCCTGCCGGGCCAGCAGCGGCAGGCCGGCCTGCTCCCAGGCCAGCCGGGCCGGGCGGCGGGCGACCACGGCCGGCGCCGGCAGCAGCTCCACGTCGGGCAGCAGCCGGGCGTAGTGCGCGACGTCGTGCGCCTGGCAGGCGACGGCGAGGTCCGCCCCCTCGGTCGCCAGGGCCGGCAGGAGCTCGTCGACGTAGCGGCCGACGCCGCCGCGGTCCGGCGGGACGGCGGTGGCGTCGACGAGCACGCGGGGTCGAGTGGACAGGAGGAGCTCCGCAGGGATCGGGGGAAGGCGGGCACGAGCCTACGAGAGGTGTCCTCGCGAGCACCGCCGATACGCTGACCCGATGCGAGGCATCATCCTGGCCGGCGGCAGCGGAACGCGGCTCTACCCGATCACCAAGGCGATCAGCAAGCAGCTGATGCCGATCTACGACAAGCCGATGATCTACTACCCGCTGTCGCTGCTGATGAATGCCGGCATCCGCGAGGTGCTGGTGATCACCACCCCCGAGGACCAGGACCAGTTCCGCCGGCTGCTCGGCGACGGCGCGGACGTCGGCATCGAGATGAGCTACGCCGTCCAGCCGCGGCCCGAGGGGCTGGCCCAGGCGTTCGTCATCGGCGCTGACTTCATCGGCGACCAGCCGGTCGCCCTCGTGCTCGGCGACAACATCTTCTACGGCACCGGGCTGGGCGAGAGCCTGCGCGCCAACACCGATCCCGCCGGCGGGCACGTGTTCGCCTACCACGTGGCCAACCCGAGCGACTACGGCGTCGTGGAGTTCGACGACGCCGGCCGGGTCATCTCCATCGAGGAGAAGCCCACCCGGCCCAAGAGCAACTACGCGGTCCCCGGGCTGTACTTCTACGACAACCAGGTCGTCGACATCGCCGCGAAGGTGCAGCCCAGCGCCCGCGGCGAGCTGGAGATCACCGCGGTCAACGACGAGTACCTGCGCCGCGGCGAGCTCACCGTCACGGTGCTGGAGCGCGGCACGGCCTGGCTGGACACCGGCACCCACGTGTCGATGATGCAGGCGGCGGAGTTCGTGCAGGTGGTCGAGGACCGGCAGGCGCTGAAGATCGGCTGCATCGAGGAGGTCGCCTGGCGGCGCGGCTTCATCGACGACGCGCAGCTGGAGGCCCTCGCCCGGCCGCTGCAGAAGAGCGGCTACGGCGACTACCTGCTGCGGTTGCTCAGCCGCTGACCAGGCGCCGGTAGAGCTTCCACAGCCGGTCGGCCACGCCGTCCCAGCTGAAGTCCGCGGCGCGGAGCAGGCCCGCCGCCCGCAGCCGGGCCGCCCTGTCCGGATCGGCGACCAGCGCGGCGAGGGCGTGCGCGAGGGCGTCGGCGTCCCCCACCGGCACCACCTCGGTGGCGCCGCCGCCGACCTCCACGAGCGCGGGGGCGTCGGAGGTGACCACCGGGACCCCGAGGGCCATCGCCTCCACCACCGGCAGCCCGAAGCCCTCGGCCCGGCTGGGCACCACCGCGACCGAGGCACCGGAGAGCACCGCGGCCAGATCGGCGTCGGGCAGGCCGCCGAGCACCCGGACGCTGCCCTCGGGCAGGCCCAGGTCGCGGGCCATCGCCGCCGGCTCGACCCCGCCCCACCCGGTGCGCCCGACGACGGCCAGCGGGGGCAGCTCCCCCGGTACGCGGGCGAGCGCGCGGAGCAGCACGTCCAACCCCTTCCGCGGCTCCAGGGTGGCCACGGTGACCAGGTGGCCGCCGTCCAGGCCGAGCCGCGCCAGGCGCTGCGCCGCGTCGGCCGGCCGGGCCAGCCGGGCACTGACCCCGGCCCCGGCGACGACGACCGGTACCCGCAGCTCCAGGTGCACGGCCAGCTCACGGGCGACGGCGGCGGTGGGCACCACGATCGCGTCGGCCCCGTCCGCCGCCCGGGCCGCCATCGCCCGGTGCCAGCGCACGCCCCGCGGGGTCAGCGTCTCCGGGTGCGTCCAGGGCACCGCGTCGTGCACCGTGACGACCAGCGCCGAGCGGGCGCTCGGGCGCGGGGCCAGCAGGGTGGGTGCGTGCACCAGGTCGGCGCCCCGCGGGCGCACCGGCACGCCCGCCTCCCACGCCGCGGCCAGCGGCCGGGCGGGCAGCGGCAGCCGGTGCGGCCCGCGGACGCCGGGCAGCTGCGCGGCCCGCACGCTCCGGTGCCAGGCCGACCACCCGGTGACCGTGGCGCCCGCCGGGGCGCGGCGGGACAACGCGGCGCCCACCTCGGCGGTGTAGCGGCCGGTGCCGCCCGGCACGCGGGACAGCAGCTGCTCCACCACCACCGCGACGCGCACCGGCCGAGCGTACGGAGCCGGCGGGGGAACTACGGTTGCCGGCCGTGGACGAATTCCGGCTGCCAGGGCTGCGGCCCGGCGCGGTGACCGTCGTCGTCGTCAGCTGGCAGGGGGCACACCTGCTCCCGCCGTGCCTGGACTCGCTGCGCGCCCAGACGCTGCCCTGCGAGGTGGTCGTCGTGGACAACGCGTCCACCGACGGCACGGCCGAGCTGCTCGCCCGGCGCCCGGACGTGCGGGTGGTCCGGGCGCCGCGCAACCTCGGCTTCGCCGGCGGCGTGCAGCTGGGCATCGACGCGGTCGACACCGAGTTCGTCGCGCTGCTCAACAACGACGCCGTCGCCGATCCGCGCTGGCTGGCCGAGCTGGTCGCCGCGGCCGGCGCGCACCCGGACGCCGCGGCGGTCACCTCCCTGATGCTGCTGGCCGGGCACGAGCCGCCGGTGGTCAACAACGCCGGCGTGGTGCTGCTGGCGGACTGGTACGGCGCCGACCGGGCCCTCGGGGAGTCCCCGGACCGGGTCGCGGAACCGGACGAGGTGTTCGGCTTCAGCGGCGGCGCCGCGCTGCTGCGCACCGCCGCCGTCCGCGCGGTCGGCGGCTTCGCGACGGAGTACTTCCTCTACTACGAGGACACCGAGCTGTCCTGGCGGCTGCGGGAGGCCGGCTGGACGATCCGGTTCCAGCCGACCGCGGTCGTCGTCCACGAGCACTCGGCCACGGTGGACCAGCGGTCCCGCCGGTTCGCCTACTACAACGAGCGCAACCGGTTGTGGACGCTGCTGCGGCACGCGCCCGCGCCGGCGGCGTGCGGCGCCGCGGCCCGGTTCGTGCTCACCACCGCCTCGCTGACGGTCCGCCCGGCGGCCGCGGTGGACGGCGCGGTGCCGGAGAACCTGCGGCCCTCGCTGCGGCTCGCCGTCCTCCGCGACGTGCTGCGGCACCTGCCGCGGGAACTGCGGCACCGCCGGCGGCGGTCGCGGGCCGGCCCGGGTCGGCCCCCGGTGCGACGGGCGGGTCCGGTGCGGCGCGCGTGACGCCGGCCCGGCCGCGCACCCCGCAGCGAACGGGACGCGCGCCCGGCCGGTGCTAGCGTGTGAAACGGTGCCCAGGCCACCGGACGCCCTGCCGAGCGTGAGCGCACGGGCCCGACGACCCCGCAGCGACGAGCGCCGGGCTGCCCATCAGCCGGCCGCGAGGAGAAGACAGGTGGAACCGGGAGCATGACGCAGTCCCTGCGGGAGGTGTGGCAGTACCGCGGACTGATCGGCAACTTCGCCAACCGTGAGATCAAGGGCAAGTACAAGGGCAGCCTGCTGGGCTCCGCCTGGTCGCTGATCAACCCGCTGGCCACCCTGGCGACCTACAGCCTGGTGTTCGGGTTCATCCTCCGCTTCCCCACCCCGGTCGCCGGCAACGGCTCGCTGACCAGCTTTCCGATCTACCTGTTCACCGCCCTGGTGGTGTGGAACTTCTTCCACGCCGTGACCACCAGTGGCATGGCGGCCCTGGTCGGCGCCGGCCCGCTGCTGCGCAAGATCCATTTCCCGCCGTTCGCTCCGGTCATCGGCTCCGCGCTGGCGGTGCTGAACCAGACCGCGATCGAGTTCGGGCTGCTGTTCGTCGTCTACCTCATCGTGCTGAACATCAGCTGGACGATCCTGCTGGTGCCCGTCCTGCTGGTCATGCTCGCCGCGATGGCCCTGGGTTTCGGCATGCTGCTGGCCATCGTCAACGCCCAGTTCCGGGACGTGAACTACATCGTCTCGGTGCTGCTGGGCCTGCTGTTCTACGCCTCGCCGATCATCTACCCGATGACGCTGGTGACCGACCTGTACCCCGCGCACCCGTGGCTGCGGATCTACGAGTACAACCCGATCACCTCCTACGTGGAGGCCTTCCGCGCCGTGCTGTGGCACCTGCAGTTCCCCGGCTGGGGACGGCTGGCCTACCTGGCCGTGGTCAGCCTGACGGTGCTGGTCGTGGGCTGGACGTTCTTCCAGCGCAAGGCTGCCGACGTGAGCGAGGAGCTGTGACCACCTACCGCGCCGAGCCGGTGGAGACCAGCACCGCACCGGCCGCACCGGAGGTGGCCATCGCCGTCCGCGAGGTCACCAAGAAGTTCCGCCTGCACAACGACCGCAAGACCAACGTCAAGGAGCTGTTCAGCGCCCGCGACCGGCGCAGCCGGCACGAGGACTTCTGGGCGCTCAAGGGCGTCACGCTGGACATCCCGCGCGGCAGGACCTTCGGGCTGATCGGGCACAACGGCTCGGGCAAGTCGACGCTGCTCAAGCTGGTGGCCGGCATCCACCGCCCGACCAGCGGCAGCATCACCGCCGCCGGCCGGGTGTCGGCGATGCTGGAGCTGGGCGCGGGGTTCCACCCGGAGATGTCCGGCCGGGACAACATCTACCTCAACGGCTCGATCCTGGGGATGACCCGCCGGCAGATCGACGCCGCGATGGAGGAGATCATCGCGTTCAGCGGGCTCGAGGAGTTCATCGACACCCCGGTCAAGGTCTACTCCTCCGGCATGTACGTCCGGCTCGGCTTCGCCATCGCGGTGAACCTGGAGCCGGAGATCCTGATCATCGACGAGGTCATCGCCGTCGGCGACGAGGCGTTCCAGCGCCGCTGCTTCGACCACCTGTACGAGCTGCGCCGCAAGGGCGTCACGATCGTGCTGGTCACCCACTCCCTGGCCCTGGTCGCCGACCTCTGCGACGAGGCGGCCTGGCTGGACGCCGGCACGCTGCGCACCGTGGGGCCGGCCCGGGACGTCGTCGATGCGTACCTGTCCACCGTCAACGAGCGGGAGGCGGCCGCGGCCGCGGCGGCCTCACCGGCCGACGCGGGGCAGTCCGGCGCCGAGCCGACCGCGGCGGAAGAGGTGGTCGGCAAGACGGCCCGCCGCGGATCCGGGGAGGTCCGGGTGACGAAGGTCCAGTACCTGGACGCCGACGGCGTCGAGCGCGGGTTCCTCAGCACCGGGCGGCCGTGCACCGTCCGGATCTGCTACGAC
>JAICZD010000154.1 GCA_025933855.1 Modestobacter sp.
CGGCGCCGCAGGCCTCATCGCCGTACGCCCCGCCGCACGGTTCGCCGCCACCGGCCGCGGCGGGTACTGGGCAGTTCTGGCCCCCGCCGCCCGGCTACGGCGTCCTGCCCGGCTACGGCGCTCCGCCGGGCTACGGCGTGCCGCCGGGGTACGGCCCCCCGCCCTGGGGCTGGGGCCCGCCCCCGCCGCCGCGCCCGCAGCGGCCGGGGACGTCGATCGCCGCGGCCGTCCTCGCCTTCACCCTGGCGTTGCTCACCCTGCTGGGCAGCGTCTACGCGGCCGCCTTCAGCGCGCTGCTGAGCATCGCCAGGAGACCAGCCGGCGGGCTGGACTCCTGGACGCCGTTCGCCCAGCTGCTCGTCGTCCTCGCGCTGGTGGCCGGCGGCGCCCTCGTGCTCGGCGGACGGCGCGGGCTGCTGCTGGCCGCGGCGGCGGCCGAGGTGGTCCTCGCCGTGTGGTGGCTGGTCGTGCTGGGCGACATCGCGGTGTCCGGGCTGTCCGGTGGCCTGGGCGCGCTGCCGCTGCTGTTCGCTGCGCTCGCCGCGGTCGCCGCCGGGCTGACGTTCACCCCCTCCGCGCGGCGGTGGGCCGACGAGCAGCGGGCGCGGCGGGCGGCGGCCGGGTCCGGCGCCGGAGGGCAGCCGCCGGGCGGGACCTGAGGTGGGCAGTGGGACGATTCGGTCATGTCCGCGCCCGCCTCCGAGAGCCCGCTGACCCCCGCCGTCGCCGCCCTGCTCCGCCGTGATCCCGCCGGGCTGGTCGCCGCCGTCGTCCAGCAGCACGACACCGGTGAGGTGCTGATGGTCGCCTGGATGGACGACGAGGCGCTGCACCGCACGCTGACCACCGGCCGGGCCACCTACTGGTCGCGCAGCCGCGGCGAGTACTGGGTGAAGGGTGAGACCTCCGGCCACCGGCAGTGGGTGCGCGACGTGCAGCTGGACTGCGACGGCGACGCGCTGCTGCTGCGGGTCGAGCAGGAGGGCCCGGCCTGCCACACCGGCGAGCGGAGCTGCTTCCACCGCCCGCTGCCCGCCCTGCCCGGTGCGGCGGCATGACCCTCGACCTGGGCAGCACCTCCCCGACCCGGGAGGAGTTCGCCGCCCTCACCGCCTCGGGCGGCACCCCCGCCGTCGTCCCGGTGACCCGCCGGCTGCTGGCCGACAGCGAGACGGCGGTCGGCATCTACCGCAAGCTCGCCGGAAACCGCCCCGGCACGCTGCTGCTGGAGTCCGCCGAGCAGGGCAAGCAGTGGTCCCGGTACAGCTTCGTCGGCGTCCGCGCCGCCGGTGTGCTCACCGAGCGGGACGGCGTCGGGCAGTGGCTCGGCGACCCGCTGCCCGGGCTCACCGACGACCTGCCGCGCGATCCGCTGGCCGCCGTCCGGACGCTGTCCCGGCGGCTGCGCTCGCCGCGCACCGCGGGGCTGCCCCCGCTGACCGGCGGGCTGGTCGGGTACCTCGGCTACGACGTCGTCCGGCGGCTGGAACGGCTGCCCCGGATCAGCACCGACGACCTTCGCATGCCCGAGCTGGCGCTGATGCTGGTCACCGACCTGGCGGTGCTCGACCACACCGACGGCACGGTGCTGCTGATCGCCAACGCGCTGCGAGGGGCGGGGCGGCGGGGCGAGAACTCGGCGCTCGGGGGCTACGACGACGCGGTCACCCGGCTGGACACCATGGCCGCGGACCTGACCAAGGCCGTGCCCCCCGGCGTGGCCCTGGTGCGGACGGCCGAGGCACCGGCGGTGCACAGCAACATGGCGCCCGGGGTCTACGAGGCGGGGGTGGAGCGGGTCCGCGAGCACGTCCGGGCCGGCGACGTCTTCCAGACCGTGCTGAGCCAGCGGTTCGACCTGGCCACCGACGTCGACGCGCTGGACCTCTACCGGGTGCTGCGGGCCACCAACCCCTCGCCGTACATGTACCTGCTGCGCTTCGCCGGGCGCGAGTCGCCCTTCGACGTCGTCGGCTCCTCACCCGAGGCGCTGGTGACCGTGACCGGCGACCGGGCCGTCGTCCACCCGCCGGCCGGCACCCGGCCGCGGGGGGCGACGCCGGAGGAGGACGTCCGGCTCACCGAGGAGCTGCTGGCCGACCCCAAGGAGCGCGCCGAGCACGTGATGCTGGTCGACCTGGCCCGCAACGACCTGGGCCGGGTCAGCGTGCCGGGCACCGTGGAGGTCGCGGACTTCATGCGCGTGGAGCGGTACAGCCACGTCATGCACCTGGTCTCCACCGTCGCCGGCCGGGTGCTGCCCGGCCGGGACGCGCTGGACGTCTTCGACGCCACGTTCCCCGCGGGCACCGTCTCCGGGGCACCCAAGCCGCGGGCCATGGAGGTCATCGAGACGCTGGAACCCACCCGGCGGGCGCTGTACGCCGGCACCGTCGGCTACGTGGACGCCAGCGGCGACATGGACATGGCCATCGCCATCCGGACGGCGGTGCTGCACGCCGGCCGCGCCTACGTGCAGGCCGGCGCCGGCATCGTGGCGGACAGCGAGCCGGCGACCGAGGAGGCGGAGACCCGGCACAAGGCCCGGGCCGTGCTCTCGGCGATCGCCACCGCGGAGGGGCTGCGGGAGCTCCGGTGAGCCCGTCGGAGGGCTCGGTGACCGGAACGGACGACGGCCCGGCGCCTCGCCATCGGCGCGAGCTCGCCGCGACGCTGGTGCTCTGCGGGCTCGCCGGGGCGGTGGCGCTGTCGGCGTCCGCGCAGCGCTGGCTGCAGGTGACCATCACCCGGCAGCCCCCGCTGCCGCCGGCCACCGCGGCCGTGACCGGCGGCCAGGCCGCCCCGCTCGTGCCGGCCTGCGGCCTGCTGCTGCTGGCCGCCGCCCTCGCGCTGATCGCGGTCCGCGGGCCCGGCCGGCTGCTCGTCGGGCTGCTCGTGGCCGTCGCCGGGGGAGTGCTCGGCCTGTCCGGGGTGCGCGCGCTGACCGGCGGTCTGGACGCCGCGGCGGCCCGCGCCGACGTCGTGGGGATCGCCGACGCGCGGGTGACCGGTGCGGTGGTCGCCGGCTGGCCGGCGCTCACGGTGCTGGCCGGCGTGCTGGCCGTGCTCGCCGGGCTGCTGGCCGTGGTCCGTGGCAGGCGGTGGCCGGGGATGGGCCGGCGGTACGAGCGGACCGGGCCGGGCACCGTGCCCGCCGGTGCGTCGCGGTCCCGGCCCGCGCGGCCGGAGACCGCGGAGGACCGGCACCAGGCGGCGTGGCGGGCGCTGGACCGGGGAGAGGACCCGACGACCGACCCCGATGCGGGCCGGACGGCGTGAGAAGGGGCCCCTGCTGCCCCAGGCCTGCTCCAGGGGCCCGGCCCGAGCGTGCGAGGGTTGGGGAGGAGCGGGTCCTTCTACTCGGGACGGCCCCTACAGCAGTGCCGTCCCGGCCCCGACCCGGCCCCGGGGCGGGCCGCGGTCGGCGCGTCTCTAGAGTGATCCCACAGGTCCAGGTGGTGGAGGGACAACCGTTGTCACATGCTGAGGGGCTGAGTTCGTGACCGAGCAGGGCTCGTGCGCACGCACAGCAGCGTCACCGGCGGCGAGGACCGGAACGAGGACGATCGCCGTCGAGGACTTCTCGTGAGCGTCCTGGACGACATCCTGGTCGGCGTCCGCGAGGACGTCTCCGCCCGGCAGGCCGCCACCCCGCTGGCCGACGTGCAGGCCGCCGCCGCTGACGCCCGGCCCGCGCTGGACGCGCTGGCCGCGCTGCGCGCCCCCGGCGTCGGCGTCATCGCCGAGGTCAAGCGCCGCAGCCCCTCCAAGGGCGCGCTGGCCGAGATCACCGACCCCGCCTCGCTGGCCGTCCAGTACGCCGCCGGCGGTGCCCGCGTCATCAGCGTGCTCACCGAGGGGCGGCGCTTCGGTGGCTCGCACGCCGACCTGGCCGCCGTCCGGGCCGCGGTCGACGTCCCGGTGCTGTGCAAGGACTTCGTGGTCAGCAGCTACCAGGTGCACGAGGCCCGCGCCCACGGTGCCGACGTCGTCCTGCTCATCGTCGCCGCCCTCGACCAGAACACCCTCACCGGGTTGCTGGAGCGGGTGGAGTCCCTCGGCATGACCGCGCTGGTGGAGGTGCACGACGAGGCCGAGGCCGACCGGGCGCTGGACGCCGGCGCCGCCGTCATCGGGGTCAACGCCCGCGACCTCACCACCCTCGACGTCGACCGGTCCACGTTCGAGCGGATCGCCCCCGGGCTGCCCAGCGACGTGGTGAAGGTGGCCGAGTCCGGCGTCCGCGGGCCGCACGACCTGATCAGATACGCCGCGGCCGGGGCCGACGCCGTCCTCGTCGGCGAGGGTCTGGTCACCGCCGGCGATCCGCGCCAGGCCGTCGCCGACCTGGTGACCGCCGGGTCGCACCCGGCCACCCCCCGCGCCACGCGCTGAAGGGCAGGAAGGTCCTTAAGCTGGCCGGGTGACCGCCCTGCATCCTCCGGCTCCCGGCGTCCGCGACCTCCCGGCGCGGCCGGAGTGGCCGGACGCCACGGGGCACTTCGGTCCCTACGGCGGTCGCTTCGTCCCCGAGGCCCTGATCGCCGCTCTCGACGAGCTGACCGAGGCCTACGAGGCGATGCGGCTCGACCCGGCTTTCCTCGCCGAGTTCGACCGGCTGCAGCGTGACTACACCGGCCGGCCCAGCGCGCTCACCGACGTTCCGCGGTTCGCCGAGCACTGCGGCGGCGCCCGGGTCCTGCTCAAGCGGGAGGACCTCAACCACACCGGCTCACACAAGATCAACAACGTGCTGGGCCAGGCGCTGCTCACCCAGCGGATCGGCAAGAGCCGGGTGATCGCCGAGACCGGCGCCGGGCAGCACGGCGTGGCCACGGCGACGGCCGCGGCGCTGATGGGGCTGTCCTGCACCATCTACATGGGCGAGGAGGACACCCGCCGCCAGGCGCTCAACGTCGCCCGGATGCGGCTGCTCGGCGCCGAGGTCATCCCGGTGACCACCGGCTCCCGCACGCTGAAGGACGCGATCAACGAGGCCTTCCGCGACTGGGTGACCAACGTGGCGACCACCAACTACGTGTTCGGCACCGTCGCCGGTCCGCACCCCTTCCCGGCCATGGTCCGCGACTTCCAGCGGGTGATCGGCGACGAGGCCCGCGAGCAGGTCCTCGAGCGCTGCGGCCGGCTGCCCGACGTGGTGCTGGCCTGCGTCGGCGGCGGTTCCAACGCGATCGGCATCTTCACCGCCTTCGTGCCCGACGCCGCCGTCCGGCTGGTCGGGCTGGAGGCCGGCGGGGACGGCGTGCAGACCGGCCGGCACGCCGCGAGCATCACCGGCGGTGACCCCGGGGTGCTGCACGGCGCCCGCTCGTACCTGCTGCAGGACGAGAACGGCCAGACCATCGAATCCCACTCGATCTCCGCCGGGCTGGACTATCCCGGGGTCGGCCCCGAGCACTCCTACCTGCACGACCTCGGCCGCGCGGAGTACCGGCCGGTCACCGACGAGCAGGCCATGGAGGCGTTCGCCCTGCTGTGCCGCACCGAGGGCATCATCCCGGCCATCGAGTCCGCGCACGCGCTGGCCGGCGCCATGCAGGTCGGCCGCGAGCTCGCGGAACAGGGCGGGAGCCAGCCGCTGCTGCTGGTCAACCTGTCCGGTCGCGGTGACAAGGACGTCGAGACGGCGAGCGCCTGGTTCGGCCTCGGCGACCACACCGCACCGACCGACGCCGACGACCGGGCGGTGGAGGCCGGTCGCGGAGCCGACCCCGGGCCCGGCCTGGACACCGACCAGCAGCCGACCGAGGGCGCGGTCAGCAACGACGACGCGGTCGCCGGACCGGACGCGGGGCAGCAGGCGTGAGCCGGCTCCAGGACCGGATCTCGGCGGCGCGGGCCGAGGGGCGGGCCGCCCTGATCGCCTACCTCCCCGTCGGCTACCCCGACGTGCCCGGCTCGATCGAGGCGATGGTGGCCGCCGTGGAGGGCGGTGCCGACGTCGTCGAGGTCGGCGTGCCCTACTCCGACCCGGGGATGGACGGACCGACCATCCAGCAGGCCGTGGACGTCGCCGTCCGGGCCGGGATCGGCCTGCGCGACGTGTTCGGTGCCGTGCGGGCGGTCGCGGCCGCCGGGGCCGTGCCGGTGGTGATGAGCTACTGGAACCCCATCGAGCGCTACGGCGTCGACCGGTTCGCCGACGACCTCGCCGCCGCCGGGGGAGCGGGGGCCATCACCCCCGACCTCATCCCCGACGAGGCCGCCCCGTGGCTGGCCGCCACCGACCGCACCGGCCTGGACCGGGTGTTCCTCGTCGCCCCCTCCTCGACCGACGCGCGGCTGGCCAGCACCGTGGCCGCGTGCCGGGGCTTCGTCTACGCCGCCTCCACGATGGGCGTCACCGGCACCCGGGCCACGGTGGGGGACGCCGCCGAGCGGCTGGTCACCCGCACCCGTCAGGTCACCCGGCTGCCGGTGTGCGTCGGGCTGGGTGTCTCCGACGGCGACCAGGCCGCCGAGGTGGGCGCCTTCGCCGACGGGGTCATCGTCGGGTCGGCCTACGTGCGCACGCTGCTCGACGGGCGGGGTCCGGACGGCGTGCGCGCGCTCTCGGCGGACCTCGCCGCCGGTGTCCGCCGGGTGGGAGCCCGCACGTGACCGTCCTCGCCGCCATCCCCAGCCCCACCCAGGGCGTCTGGCAGCTCGGCCCGTTCCCGCTGCGGGCCTACGCGCTGTGCATCATCGCCGGGATCGTGCTGGCCTGCTGGATCGCCGAGCGGCGCTGGGTGGCCCGCGGGGGCGCGCCCGGCGACGTGCTGGACATCGCGGTGTGGGCGGTGCCCTTCGGCATCGTCGGCGGCCGCATCTACCACGTGATCACCACGCCCGAGCCCTACTTCGGGGAGAACGGCGACCCGCTGCGCGCCTTCGCCATCTGGGAAGGCGGGCTGGGCATCTGGGGCGCCATCGCGCTGGGCGGGCTGGGCGCCTGGATCGGCTGCCGGCTGCGCGGCATCCCGCTGCCGGCGTACGCCGATGCCGTCGCCCCGGGCATCGCGGTCGCCCAGGCCGTCGGCCGGCTGGGCAACTGGTTCAACAACGAGCTGTACGGCAGTGCCACCGACCTGCCGTGGGCCCTCACGGTGCACCGCTGGGACGCGTCGGCCGGGCGGGCGCTGACCAATGCCGACGGCACGGCGCAGGTGCTGGGCACCTTCCACCCCACCTTCCTGTACGAGCTGCTGTGGGACCTCGGGGTGGCGGCGCTGGTGGTGTGGGCCGACCGCCGCTTCCGCCTCTCCCACGGGCGCGCCTTCGCCCTCTACGTGGCCGCCTACTGCGCGGGCCGGCTGTGGATCGAGATGCTGCGGATCGACACCGCCGAGCACTTCTTCGGTCTGCGGCTGAACGTGTTCACCGCCATCGTCGTCGGCCTGGCCGCCGTCGCGGCGCTGATCTGGCAGCGCGGGCGGCCGCGCGAGCGGATCACCCGCGGCGCCGAGGCCGGCGCCCGCGGGGCGTCCCGTGCAGCGTCCGCGGGTGCGCCGCCGGCAGGAACGAGACCGGCCGGTGACCGCTCGGGTGACCCCGGCGGTGACCCCGGCGGTGACCCCGGCGGTGACCCCGGCGGTGACTCCGCGGACGAGGCCCCCGGGGACGGCGGCACGGACCCGGCCCG
>JAICZD010000045.1 GCA_025933855.1 Modestobacter sp.
CGCCGGGGTCCCGCGGCGTCGACCCGCCGGCGACGCGCGGGCCTGCGCCCAAGGGACCCCCGGACGTGCCGATGTACGGACGCCGGAGTACCGATGTGCCGCTGCCTCCGGACCTCGCCCCCGGCGCCATGCCCCCGGCCAGCGGACCGAGCACCGCGGCGATCCCGGCGCTGCGTGCCACCCGTCGTTCCGGGGCCACCGACCCGGACGACGGCGGGAGCGGTGGCCGGCCCGGCGCGCCGGCCGGACCGGAGGGTGCGCTGGCCTGGGCCAGGTTCGCCGGGGAGATGGTGCTCGCCGTGGCAGCCGGTGTGGGCGTCTACCTCGCCTTCACGGTGCTGTGGGAGCTGCTGCCCTACGTGGCCCTGGTGGCCGCGCCGCTGATCGTGACCGGGCTGGTCGCCGGTGCCTCGGCCTGGCGGGAGCGCCGGGGACAGGGCCCGGTCGGTGTGCGACTGCTCGCCGTCCTGCTGTTCGCAGGGGCGGTGCTGGTCGTCGCGCCGGCCGCCCAGTTGCTCGCCGCCGGCTGATCAGCCGCCGGCGAACTGCTTCACCAGGGTGGCGCAGAAGGCCGGCAGGTCGTCGGGCTTGCGGCTGGTGGTCAGGTTCACGTCCACGACGACCTCCTCGTCCACCCAGTCGGCGCCGGCGTTGCGCAGGTCCGTGCGCAGGGAGGGCCACGAGGTCATCCGCCGACCGCGGACGACGTCGGCCTCGATCAGCACCCACGGGGCGTGGCAGATCGCGGCGACGGGCTTTCCGGCGTCGAAGAACGCCCGGACGAACCGCACCGCGTCGGCGTCGGCCCGGACGAAGTCGCCGTTGATCACACCGCCGGGCAGCACCAGCGCATCGAAGGACTTCGCGTCGGCGGCGGCCAGCGTCAGGTCGACGTCCCTGGTTGCGCCCTTGTCGATGTGGTCGTAGGCGGTGATCGTGCCGCTGTCGAAGCTGACCAGTTGCGGCTCGGCGCCGGCCGAGACCAGTGCCTGCCACGGCTGGTCCAGCTCCACCTGCTCCACGCCATCGGTGGCCAGCACGGCCACTCGCTTTCCGCTCAGCTCTCCGGCCATGGGCCAGCCGCTACCCCGGGGCCGCGGAGCACACACCCCGGCACTACGGTCGCCGCCGTGACCACAGGCGGACGGACCGGGCTGGCCATCGTCGGCGGCGGCAAGATCGGTGAGGCCCTGCTCGCCGGCCTGGTCCGCCGGGGCCGTGCGGCGGCCGGCAGCAACCAGCCGCACGCAGACGTCGCCGGCGGCCGCCTGATGGTCGTGGAGCGAAGCGCGGAACGGGCGGCAGAACTGGCCGGGCGCTACGACATCGATGCCGTCGACCTGCCGACGGCCGCAGCGCGGGCCAGGGTGCTCCTGCTCGCGGTCAAGCCTCAGGACATCGACACCCTGCTGGGCTTGCTGGGGCCGCATGTCACCCCGGAGCACCTCGTGGTCTCCGTGGCCGCTGGGGTGCCGACCCGGCGGATCGAGGCCGCACTGCCGGCCGGTACCCCCGTGGTGCGCGTGATGCCGAACACCCCTGCGCTGGTGGACGAGGGGATGAGCGTCCTGTCCGCCGGTGCGCACGCGGACGACGCCCACCTGGACGAGGCCGAGGCGCTGCTGGCGACGGTCGGTCAGGTGCGCCGGGTCCCGGAGAGCCAGCAGGACGCCGTCACGGCGCTGTCCGGCAGTGGGCCTGCCTACTTCTTCTTCCTCGTCGAGGCGATGATCGATGCCGGCATCCTGCTCGGGCTGCCGCGCACGGTCGCGGCGGACCTCATCGTCCAGACAGCGCTGGGCGCGGCGGTCATGCTTCGTGACTCCGGTGAGCACCCGGTGCAGCTCCGCGAGGCCGTCACCAGCCCTGGCGGAACGACCATCGCGGCCATCCGCGAGTTGGAGCGGCACGGGGTGCGGGCGGCCCTGATCGCCGCGATCGAGGCGGCCCACCACCGCTCCGTCGAGCTCGGCGGGACCAGCTGACCCGAACTCGGATAGTCAGGTGGACAACGCGCAGCGTAATTGTCTACCGAGTGTCGATGCTCACCGTCACTGGTGAGCCACGTTGCGCTTGCTGAGGTCCACGGTGCTTGGTGGGTTATCCACAATTTCTGTGGATAAAGCGGTTGGCTACCCAGTCGACATGGCCACAACACGCCGTAATCGCGGTGTCACCCAGTGTCTCTGTCCACTTGTGCCCAGGACGGACCGTTCCGCCTGTCCGTTTCACCCATCGCTTCCGTCACTCCGGTCCCCCTAGGGTTCTTTCCAACAGCACGTGCGTGTCCCGTCCGCCGGTGGGGAAGCCGGTGGCCCGATTCGTGCTGATACCGGAGATGATCCAGATGTCCATGCCTCAGCGCGCAATCGTGCAGACCTCTCGCCCGGGTGTCCCGGTGCCGCGACCCGTCGGCCGGCCGATCTCGGCTGCCTCGCTCGCCCGCCCGGTCCCCGCCGCACACCCCGCCGCAGCCCCGATCGGGCAGCGCTCCGCCGTCCCGGCGCCCCGCGCCGCGGTGCAGTTCCTCACCGTCGCCGAGGTCGCCGCCCTCATGCGCGTCTCGAAGATGACCGTCTACCGCCTCGTGCACGGCGGCGAGCTCTCCGCCGTGCGGGTCGGCCGCTCCTTCCGCGTGCCGGAGCGCGCGGTGCACGACTACCTGCGGGACGCCTACACCGACATCGCGTGACGACAGCGCCGGGAGCATCGCAGCGAGGAACGAGCGAGGAGCGGACCGGCGCGCGGAGTCGCGCCATCGGTTCCGCGTGACGACAGCGCCGGGAGCATCGCAGCGAGGAACGAGCGAGGAGCGGACCGGCGCGCGGAGTCGCGCGATCTGCTCTGCCTGGGTCCGGACCGATCCTGTGCGGCGGGTAGTCTCGGGCGCCGAGCGGTGCCGACCCCTTGCCGGGGCGGCTCGCGCACGAGCTGTTCACCTCGCACGGCGCCCGGCCTGACCGCTTCCGGTCAGCTGGGCGGCCCGGGCGGCCACGACGTCGGGAGCAACGACATGGGTTCGGTCATCAAGAAGCGCCGCAAGCGGATGGCGAAGAAGAAGCACCGCAAGCTCCTCAAGAAGACCCGCGTCCAGCGACGTAACAAGAAGTGAGTTGACCTTCGTGCCGCCCGCCGTCGTCCTCGTCACCGGCGTGAGTCGGTGGCTGGGCGGTGCGCTGGCGGCCGAGCTGGCCGCCGATGCGGGACTCGAGCGGGTCATCGGGGTCGACACGGTGCCGCCGGCCCCGAACATTCTCCGCCGCCTCGGGCGCACCGAGTTCGTGCGCGCCGACATCCGCAGCCCGCTGATCGCGAAGGTCATCGAGTCGGCGTCGGTCGACACGGTGGTGCACATGAACATCACCGCGACGCCGGGAGCCGCCGGTGGTCGTGACCCGATGAAGGAACTGAACGTCATCGGGAGCATGCAGCTGCTGGCTGCCTGCCAGCGGGCGTCCTCGGTGCGGCGTTTCGTGCTGAAGTCCACCAGCGCGGTGTACGGCGCCAGCCCCCGCGACCCGGCGATCTTCACCGAGGCCATGCAGGCCCGGCGGATGCCGCGGGGTGGCTTTGGGAGGGACAGCCTGGACATCGAGGGCTACGTCCGCTCGTTCGCGCGCCGGCGTCCCGACGTGGCGGTTGCCGTGCTCCGCTTCACCCACGTCATCGGCCCGAGGATCGATTCGCTGCTCGCCGGTTACCTCCGGCTGCCGGTGGTGCCGACGCTGCTGGGCCACGACGCGCGGCTGCAGTTGCTGCACGAGGAGGACGCTCTCGCCGTCCTGACCCGGGCCGCAACCGGCGACTTCGCCGGCACGGTGAACGTCGGCGCCCCCGGCACCGTGCTGCTGTCCCAGGCCATCCGGCGGCTGGGCCGGGTCGCCGCACCGGTGCCCGGTCCGGCGATCGGTCCGCTGTCCCGGCTCACCCGGGCCACTGCGGTGGCCGACTGGTCCCGTGAGCAGGTCGAGTTGCTGCACTCCGGGCGGGTGCTGGACACCCGGGTACTGCGCGAGGAATTCGGCCTGACCCCCCGCTTCACCACGTCAGCCGCACTCGATGACTACGCCCGCACCCTGGCCCCGGTCATCGCACCGGAGCTGGTCGGCAGCGTGACCGGAGGAGCGCAATCGGTCGTCGGCCGGGTCGCCGAGGGCGTGGCGACCGGTCGGTCGCTGTTCCGTCGGCGCGGGGACGCACCCGTGGTGCCCGGCCTGCGGGCGGTGCGTGACCTGTGACGAATCGACGGCTGCCGGCCGCCGGGGAAACGGAGCTGCCCGATGCCTGAGGCGAGGGTGATCCCGCTGCGCCCGGAGGACGACCCCGCGGCGCCGCCCCCGGCGACGGACTGGGACGAGCAGGTGTCCCGGGCGCTGGAGTTCGTGCGCCGGCGAGTGACCGGTGACTACGACACCGACGAGTTCGGCTTCGATCCCGACCTCACTGACCACGTGCTGCTGCCGGCGCTGCGGCCGCTGTTCTCCCGGTGGTTCCGGGTGGAGACCCAGGGTCTGGCGAACGTGCCCGACATCGGCGGCGCCCTGCTGGTCGCCAACCACTCCGGCACCATCCCGATGGACGCGCTGATGGCCACGGTCGCCCTGCACGACGAGCACCCGGCGTCCCGCCGCCTCCGGCTGCTCGGCGCGGACCTGGTCTTCCAACTGCCGCTGCTGGGCGCGCTGGCGCGCAAGATGGGGACGACGCTGGCGTGCAACGAGGACGCCGAACGCCTGCTGCGGGCCGGTGAACTGGTGGGCGTCTTCCCCGAGGGCTTCAAGGGCGTCGGGAAGCCGTTCAGCGAGCGGTACACCCTGCAGCGCTTCGGCCGGGGCGGTTTCGTCACCGCGGCCCTGCGTACCGGGGCGCCGATCGTGCCCTGCGCCATCGTGGGCGCCGAGGAGATCTACCCGATGATCGGCAACGCCAAGACCGCGGCGCGGCTGCTCGGCCTGCCGTACTTCCCGATCACCCCCACCTTTCCGCTGCTCGGCCCGCTGGGTGCCGTTCCGCTGCCGTCGAAGTGGTTCATCGCCTTCGGTGAGCCGATCGAGACGGCGTCCTACGGGCCGGCCGCCGCCGACGACCCGATGGTGGTGTTCAACCTGACCGACCAGGTGCGGGAGACCATCCAGCATTCCCTGTACCGCCTCCTGCTCCAGCGCCGCTCCGTCTTCAGCTGACTCGACGAGGGGGGCCGGAGGTTCCCTGAGGAGAGTCAGCGACGCGACATGCTGGAATGCGGATGTGCGGCGAAGCCGCAGGTGACGACGACGGGGGGCCGGAGGCTCCCCTGAGGAGGCACGGCAAGCGGCTCGACGCAGGTGGGGTACGGCACCTGGCCGCGGGCGGAGCCCGAAGGGCGACAATTCAGAACGGCCACCGGTTGCGGCGGCGCAGGGCGACCAGGCCGCCCACCACACCGCCGGACAGGGCGGCCACGCCGACGGTGGGAACGCCGATCTTGGCGGCCTTGCGGCCGGTCCGGAAATCTTTGACCGGCCAGCCCCGGGCCCGCGCGACCGCCCGCAGTTCGCTGTCCGGGTTCACGGCGACGGCGCTGCCGACCTCGGTGAGCATCGGCAGGTCGTTGGTCGAGTCGCTGTAGGCGGTGCACCGGGCGAGGTCCAGGCCCTCCCGCTCGGCCAGCGCCCGGATCGCCTGTGCCTTGGCCTCCCCGTGCATGAGCTCACCGACCAGCCGTCCGGTGAACCGGCCGTCCACGACCTCGGCGACAGTGCCCAGGGCGCCGGTCAGGCCGAGGCGGTGGGCGATGATCCGGGCAAGCTCGACCGGGGTGGCGGTGACCAGCCAGACGCGCTGACCGGCGTCGAGGTGCTGCTGGGCCAGGTTGCGGGTGCCCGACCAGATGCGGTCGGCCATCAGCTCGTCGTAGATCTCCTCGCTGGCCGAGACGATCTCCTCCACCGATCGGCCGGCCACGAAGGCGAGCGCGTTGTCGCGCACGGTGTGCATGTCCACGGTGCTCTCGGTGCCGGCGACCCGGAACTTGGCCTGCTGCCAGACGAAGGAGGCCACGTCTCGCCCGGTGAAGTACTTGCGGGCGGCCAGGCCACGGGCGAACCAGAACAGCGAGGCGCCCATCATCATCGTGTTGTCGACGTCGAAGAACGCCGCGGCGGTGCGGTCGGGATGGGGTGCGGGCGGTACCTCCGTCTCCGCCGCCGCCGCGGAGGCCTCGCCGGCGACGATCGCGCGCGCCTCCTCGTCGGCCAGGTCGGCCGGGATGCGGGCGGCCCGGCCGCGGAAGGGCACTCTCACTGGCGGACCCCCGGGGCGATAGCGGCGGGAAGGACGGCGCCGGAGGCACCCGCAGGAACCCTAGTGCGACCGTCCCGCGGGCCGAGGCACCGCCGCCCACCCCCCACGATAATGGCGCCGCGACCACCCGGAGGGGCCCGGACGTGGCTCCGGCGCCATGATCGCGGGGATGGGAGCGGCGGGGATGGGAGCGGTGGCGATGGGAGCGGCGGGCGACGCGAGGGTCAGAGCAGTCCCTCGGGGAGCAGCGTGGCGAGCCGGCGGGTCGCCCGGTGCTGCAGCGCCTTGATCGCCCCGGCCTTCTTGCCCATCGCCGCCGCGGTCTCGGCGACCGACAGGCCCTGCAGGAACCGAAGCACCACGCATTCGCGCTGCTCGCGGGACAGCCGGGCGACGCCGGCCAGCAGCGCCGCGCTGGTCAGGTCGCGCAGGACGGCGTCCTCCGGGCCGGTGGTGGCCCGGTCGGCGTCGCGCATGTCGGCCGTGGTGACCTCGAGCCGGACGCGGCTGCTCTTGACGTGGTCCAGCACGATGTTGCGGGCGATGGTGACCAGCCAGGCGCCGACGTCGCGGCCCTGGAAGGACAGCGAGTCGATCCGGCGCAGCGCGCGGACGAAGGTCTCGCTGGTGACGTCCTCGGCGGTCGCCCGGTCGCCGACCCGGGAGTGGACGAACCGGAACACGATGTCGACG
Organism: Modestobacter sp.; assembly: GCA_025933855.1. GTDB lineage: Bacteria > Actinomycetota > Actinomycetes > Mycobacteriales > Geodermatophilaceae > Modestobacter. Next base: position 6,976 of record JAICZD010000045.1, read on the forward strand.
TAGCGGTCGTAGAGCAGGCCGAAGCCTTCCGCGTCGCCGGCCTGGGCCCGCCGCACGAGGTCCCAGACCGCCGGCTCGTCGAGGTCCCGTGGGGCCGCCGCCGGGGTCTGGCCGGTAGGGGCCGTCGGCGCTGCGCCGGTGCGGTGGACGCCGGCGGCAGGCTCGTGCGGGCCGGCCGGAACGGGCGCTCGGGACCGGCGCGGCTGGGGTCCGGTGCCCGGCAGCGGCTCAGACCGGGGCGACGGAACCGGCGCTGCCGCCGCGCGCCGCGGGGTGACGACCGCGGGCCGGGCGGGCACGGTGCGCAGGCGGGGCATGCCGATCCACCTCCCTCTTCGCCCAGCCGGGTCCACGACCCGGACCACCGCGCGACGAGACGCACACTGCAGGCCGACGCCCATGGTGACAACATCGTGCCGCCGCGTCCACGCGGAGCCGTCGCGGCTGCACGTCGAGCGGGAAGGAGGCACGGTGAGCCCTGGGCGTCCGGAGGAGCAGACGGCGGCCACCTTCGACGGCCTGGTGCGCAGCGCCGCGGCCCGCGCGCCGGACGCCCCTGCCCTCGTGCACCGCGACCGCCGGCTGTCCTGGGGCGAGCTCGACGCCCTCGTCGACCGGGCCGCCGCCGGTTACGCGTCGAGGGGGCTGACCGCCGGCGACCGGGTGGCCGTTCAGCTGCGCAACGGCGTCGACTGGGTCGTCGCGGCCATCGGGGCGCTGCGCGCCGGCCTCGTCGTCGTGCCGGTCAACACCTCCTACACCGATCCGGAGGTCAGCCACCTGCTCACGAACTCCGGTGCCCGGCTGCTGGTCGCCGGTTCGGAGCTGGGAGAGGTGGCCGGCGTCCCGGTCATCGCCGGAGCCCCGTCGGCGGACGGCGCGCCCCCGGCCGCGCCCGCCGACCCGTCGGCGCTGGCGCTGCTGGCCTACACCAGCGGGACGACGGGCCGCCCGCGCGGCGCGATGCTGAGCCACGCCGCCCTGCTGGCCAACCAGCGGCAGTGCCTGGCGTTGCAGCCGCCGCCGGTCCGCCCGGGTGACCGGGTGCTGCTCGTGCTGCCGCTCTTCCACGTCTACGGCCTCAACGCCGGCCTCGGCCTGGTTGCCGCCACCGGCGCCTGCGCGGTGCTGGTCGATGAGTTCGACCCGGCGGCGACGCTGCAGCTGATGGTCGAGGAGGAGGTCACCGCCGTCCCCGGCGCCCCGCCGATGTACGCGGCCTGGCTGGCGGCGGCCGACGCCGCCGGCAGCGACGCCGGTCTGCGGCGGGCGTTCGCCGCCGTGCACCTCGCGTCCTGCGGTGCCGCGCCGCTGCCCGCCGAGGTCTTCGCCGCGATGCGGGACCGGGCCGCGGTCACCGTCTGGGAGGGCTACGGGCTCACCGAGGCCGCGCCGGTGCTGGCCAGCACATTGGCCACCGGCCGGGCCAAGGCCGAATGCATCGGCGGTCCGCTGCCGGGCGTGGAGCTCGTGCTGCGGGACACCGCCGGCGGCCCCAACGCGGGTGGTTGGCCCCTTCCCGGGGCCCGCGGCGAGCTCGCGGGTCGTGGGGAGGAAGGGGTCCTTCCACCCTTCGGAGACGAGGACGCCGACGCCGCCGGCGAGCTGTGTGCCCGCGGGCCGAACCTCTTCGCCGGCTACTGGCCCGACGGCGCCGACGGTCCGAACGCCGAGGGCTGGCTGCCGACCGGGGACATCGCCTACCGCGACGCCGAGGGAGACCTTCGGCTGGTGGACCGCCGCCGGGACCTCATCCTGGTGAGCGGGTTCAACGTCTATCCCGGTGAGGTGGAGCGGGTGCTGGACACGCATCCGGGGGTCGCCGAGAGCGCGGTGATCGGGCTGCCGGACGAGCGCGCCGGGGAGTCGGTGCACGCGGTGGTCGTGCGGGTTCCCCACGTCACCGTCAGCGAGGCGGAGTTGCGCGAGCACGCGGCCCGGTCGCTGGCCCGGTTCAAGGTTCCCTCCGGGATCCACTTCGTCGCGGAGCTGCCGCACTCGCTGGCCGGCAAGGTCAGCCGCGCCCGGCTGCGGGAGCTGGGCCTGGAGCGCGCCGCGGCCGCCGCGGAGCGTGCGTCATCGAGCGGCGCTGCATCGGACGGCGGCGCGGCCGGGGTGGACCGGTGACCGATGCCCGGCTGCAGCTGCTGACCCGCAGCGGCTGCCACCTGTGCGAGGTCGCCGCGGAGACCCTCACCCGGCTGGGCGCCGAGGCCGGGCTGACCCCGGAACTCATCGACGTGGACACCGACGAGGAACTGCGCGCGGAGTACGGCGACCGGGTGCCCGTGGTGCTCCTCGACGGGCGGGAGCACAGCTACTTCACCGTCGACGTCGTGCGGCTGCGCCGCGACCTCGGTACCGGCTGACGCCGGCGGCACCGCGGTCGACCGGTGCCCGTCGACCGGCATCGGCCCTGCCCGGAGGGGAGTGGGACGCGTGTCGTCCGCCACAGCGCACCCAGCCGACCTGCGCAGACGTCGTCCGCGACTTTGTACCCGCCTTCACAAGCGGTTACCGTGGCGGTGCCGGGCCAGACGCGCCCGAGCCGTCGACGTCTTCCCGAGCGCCCCGGTCACTGCCGGACCGCGTCGGAATCGCTGTGGAGTCTGCTGGTGAGCGAGCTTGCGAGGTCACGCGGGGGCACGTCAGCGCCGCCGGCTCGGCCGACCGGCCGGCGTCACCTGCCGCCCGCCGGGGACAGCGAGGGCCACTCGTGAGCGAATCGCGCTCCCGCGTCATCCCCGAGGCCACCGTCGCCCGGCTGGCCGTGTACCTGCGGGTACTGGCCGGGCTCGCCGGCGACGGCCGCAGCCACGTGTCCTCCGGTGAGCTGGCCACCGCCGCCGGCGTCAACCCGGCCGGGCTCCGCAAGGATCTCAGCTACCTGGGCCCCTGCGGAGTGCGCGGCGTCGGTTACTCCGTCGCCGGCCTGCGCGAGCGGCTGACCACAGCCCTGGGCGGAGAGCGCTCCCGGCCGTGCGTGCTGGTCGGCATCGGCCGGCTCGGCGCGGCGCTGGCCGATTACGCCGGCTTCGCCAGCCGCGGGTTCCAGTTCGTCGGGCTGCTGGACGCCGACCCGCGGCGGGTCGGGGAGCGCGTCGGCGGCTGCACCGTCCGCCCGATCGACGAACTCGAGGCCCTGGTCGCCGCCACCGCGGCCGCGATCGGCGTGATCACGACACCGGCCGACGTGGCCCAGTCGGTCTGCGACCGGCTCGTCGCCGCCGGGGTGAGGAGCATCTTGAATTTCGCGCCCGTTGCGTTGACGGTCCCGCCGGACGTCGACGTCCGCAAGGTCGACCTGTCCGTGGAGCTGCAGGTGCTCGCCTTCCTGGACGAGCAGCGTGACGGGGCCCGCGCGCCGGCGACCGTGCCGGTGGCCGCGGGCGTGGTGGCGGAGGTGCGTCGATGAGCCTGCTCGCCGTCGGGATCAGCCACCAGACCGCGCCGGTCGCCCTGCTGGAACAGGTCAGCATGAGCCACCACGACCGGGTCAAGGTGTTGCACGAGCTGGTGGACAGCGACCACGTCACCGAGGCGATGGTGCTGGCCACCTGCAACCGGGTGGAGATCTTCGCCGAGGTAGACCGCTTCCACGGCGGGGTGACCGACGTCAGCCGGGTCCTCGCCCGGCACGCCGGCGCGACCGTCGCCGACCTCTCGCCGTACGTCACCGTCTCCTACGAGGACCACGCGATCGCGCACCTGTGCACCGTGGCCGCCGGCCTGGACTCCATGGTCGTCGGTGAGACCCAGGTGCTCGGTCAGCTGCGGTCGGCCTACGCGCTCGCGCAGGAGGAGGGCACGGTCGGCCGTGAGCTGCACCTGATCGCCCAGCGCGCGCTGCGCGTGGGGAAGCGGGTGCACGCCGAGACCGGTATCGACCGGGCCGGTGCCTCCCTGGTGTCCGTCGCGCTGGACCGGGTGGCCGGCCTGCTCGGCGACCTGGCCGGCCGCCCCGTCCTGGTGGTCGGTGCCGGCTCGATGGGCGCACTCGCGGCCACCACGCTGGCTCGGCGCGGTGCCGAGGTCACCGTGAGCAGCCGGACGCCGGCCCGCGCCGGGCGGCTCGCCGACGCGATCGGCGGCCGGCAGGCGGCCCTGGAGACGCTGACCGACGAGCTCGCCGCGGCCGACGTCCTGGTCACCTGCACCGGCGCCACCGGCACCGTGATCGGTACCGACGTCGTCGGCGCCGCCATGGCCGGGCGGATCGGCCGGCCGCTGGGGATCGTGGACCTGGCACTGCCCCGCGACGTGGAGCCGGCGGTCGCCGCCCTGCCCGGGGTGCACGTCGTGGACCTGGCGATGCTGCAGGGGGAGCGAGCCGCCCATCCCGGCCGCCCGGTCGAGGGGTCGGTGGCCGCAGACGACATCGCCGCCGCGCACGGCCTGATCGAGCTGGAGACGTCGCTGCTGCGCGCCGAGCGGCAGGCCGCCGCGGTGGCACCCACGGTCTCCGCCCTGCGCAGCCAGGCCGCAGACGTCGTCGACGCCGAACTGCTGCGGCTGTCCAGCCGGCTGCCCGACCTGGACGCGCGGGAGCGCAGCGAGATCGCCCGCACGGTGCGCCGGGTCGTGGACAAGCTGCTCCACGAGCCCACCGTGCGGGTGAAGGAGCTGGCCGCCGCCCCGGGCGGCACCGACTACGCCGACGCGCTGCGCGCCCTCTTCGGTCTGGGCATCGGCGGCGGGCTGGACGAGGGCACCGCCACGCTGTCCGACGCCATGACCGTGGACCCGGAGCTGCCGGCCGGCACCCGGCTGTCGGCGCTGGACCTGCGCTCCGCCGGTGAGGAGGCCGCCTCGTGACCGGCACCTCAGTGCGGGGCGGGACGCTCCGGCTCGGCACCCGGGCCAGCCGGCTCGCGCTCACCCAGTCCCAGCACGTCGCCGACGCGCTCACCGCCGCCAGCGGCGTGCCGGTCGAGATGGTGCACGTGAGCACCTTCGGCGACCGCTCGCAGGCCGCGATCAGCCAGCTCGGCGGCACCGGGGTCTTCGTGACGGCGCTGCGCGATGCGCTGCTGGCCGGCGAGGTCGACCTGGCCGTGCACAGCTTCAAGGACCTGCCGACGGCCCCGGCGGTAGGCCTCACCATCGCCGCCGTCCCGCCGCGGGAAGACCCCCGCGACGTGCTGGTGGCCCGCGACGGGCTCACCCTCGGCGAGCTTCCGCCCGGTGCCCGGGTCGGTACCGGCGCACCGCGCCGGATGGCGCAACTGCGCGCGCTCGGCCTGGGCCTGGACGTCGTGCCCATCCGCGGCAACGTCGACACCCGGATGGCCCGCGTGACCGGGCACGGGGACGTCGCCGCCGACCTGGACGCCGTGGTGCTCGCCCGGGCCGGGCTGTCCCGGCTCGGCCGGCTGGCCGCCGTCACCGAGGTGCTCGATCCGATCCAGGTGCTCCCGGCCCCCGCGCAGGGTGCCCTGGCGGTGGAGTGCCGGACCGACGACGACCGGGTCCGGGAGCTGCTCGCCCCGCTCGACGACCCGGCAACCCGGGCCTGCGTGGCCGCCGAGCGGGCCGTGCTCACCGCGCTGGAAGCCGGGTGCAGCGCCCCCGTGGCCGCCTACGCCGAGCTCGCCGAGGGCGAGGACGGCGCGGCGGAGCTGTACCTCCGGGCGTCGGTGACCGCCCTGGACGGCAGCGACGGCCTCCGCGGATCGGCGTCCGCCCCGGCGGCGGACGCGGTGCAGTGCGGGCGCGCGCTGGCCGCCGAGCTGCTCGACCGGGGCGCCGCCGCGCTGATGGCGGCCGGCAGCGCCCCGCACCCCGACCCCGCACTCCACCACCCCCATCGTCCCGCACCACCCGCAGCGACCCCTCCAGGGGATCAGAACAGGAGCACGCGATGACGCGCTCACGCAAGCAGACCGGCCGGGTCGTCTTCGTCGGCGCCGGCCCCGGCGACCCGGAGCTGCTCACCGGCCGGGCGACCGCCGCACTGGCCGCCGCCGACCTGGTGCTGACCGATCCGGAGGTGCCCGCGAGCCTGCTCGAGGCCGTCCGGGAGCAGCACCCGGCGGTCGAGCTCGGCACGGTGTCCGGCGAGCCCGCCGAGGCGGCCCGGACCGCCGTGACCGCCGCCAAGAACGGCAGCACCGTCGTCCGGCTCGTCGCCGGCGATCCCTTCACCACCGACGCCGTGGTGAAGGAGGCGCTGGCGGTCACCCGCACCAGCGTGCCGTTCGACGTCGTCCCCGGCGTCGCGGTGGGTACCGCGGTGCCGGCCTACGCCGGCGTCGCCATCGGCGCGTCCTCGGTCCAGGCCGACGTGCGCCCGCATGCCGGCGGCGACGCCCCGGCCGACAGCCCGGCCCGGCTTGCCGCGCTCGCGGCGGCCGCGACCGGCACCGGCAGCCCGCTGGTGCTGCAGGCCACCGTGGAGCAGCTACCGGGGGCGGCGGCCGGGCTCATCGAGGGCGGCCTGTCCGGCAGCACGCCGGTCGTGGTCACCGCCGAGGGCTCCGGAACCGCGCAGCACAGCGTGGCCGCTAAGCTGGCCGCCGTCGCCGAGAAGACGGCCGGGATGGAAGGGCTCTCCGGCGTCGTCGTCGCGACGATCGGTTCGGTCGTCGACAAGCGCGGCAAGCTGTCCTGGTGGGAGAGCCGGCCGCTGTTCGGCTGGCGGGTGCTCGTGCCCCGCACCAAGGAGCAGGCCGGCGACATGAGCGAGCGGCTGCGGGCCTACGGCGCCGTCCCGGTCGAGGTACCCACCATCGCCGTGGAGCCCCCGCGCAGCCCCGCCCAGATGGACCGCGCGGTCAAGGGCCTGGTCACCGGCCGGTACGGCTGGATCGTGTTCACCTCGACCAACGCGGTCAAGGCGGTACGGGAGAAGTTCGCCGAGCTCGGCCTGGACGCCCGGGCCTTCGCCGGGGTCAAGGTGGCCTGCGTGGGGGAGCAGACCGCCGACGCCGTCCGCGCCTGGGGCATCGCGCCGGAACTCGTGCCCTCCGGTGAGCAGTCCAGCGAGGGTCTGCTGGCCGACTTCCCGCCCTACGACGACGTGTTCGACCCGATCGACCGGGTGCTGCTGCCCCGCGCCGACATCGCCACCGAGACCCTCGCCGCCGGCCTCAAGGAACGCGGCTGGGAGATCGACGACGTCACCGCCTACCGCACCGTGCGCGCCGCGCCGCCGGCCGCCTCGGTCCGCGAGGCGATCAAGGGCGGCGGGTTCGACGCGGTCTGCTTCACCTCCTCCTCCACCGTGCGCAACCTCGTCGGCATCGCCGGCAAGCCGCACGCCCGCACGGTCGTCTCGGTGATCGGCCCGGCCACCGCGGCCAGCGCCACCGAGTTCGGGCTCCGGGTGGACGTGCAGCCCGAGACCGCCGCGGTCGGCCCGCTGATCGACGCGCTGGCCGAGTTCGCCCGAACCCGCCGGGCCGAGGCCGAGGGGGAGGGCGAGAAGTGAGCGAGGGCGGTGCACACGCCGGTTTCGCCCACGGGCGCCGGTTGCGGTCGACGCCGGCGATGCGCCGGTGGACGGCGCAGACCCGGCTGGCCCCGGCCGACCTCGTGCTGCCGGTGTTCGTCAAGCAGGACCTCGTCGACCCGGTGCCGATCCGGTCCATGCCCGGCGTCGTCCAGCACTCGCTGGACTCGCTGCGCAAGGCCGCGCACGAGGCCGCCGAGGCCGGCATCAGCGGGCTGATGCTGTTCGGCATCCCGGCTGAGAAGGACGCCGTCGGCTCGCAGGCCGACGCCGCCGACGGCATCGTCAACGTCGCCCTGCAGCAGCTGCGGGCCGACCTCGGCGACGAGCTGGTGCTGATGGCCGACCTGTGCCTGTGCGAGTACACCGACCACGGGCACTGCGGCGTCCTCACCCCGGCCAGGGGTGGGGCCCGGGGGCAGGGCGGGGGACTCGTCGTCGACAACGACCCGACGCTGGACCGGTACGCCTCGGTCGCCGTCGCGCAGGCGCAGGCCGGAGCGCACGTCGTCGCCCCCAGCGGGATGATGGACGGCCAGATCGCCGCCATCCGGGCCGGGCTGGACAGCGCCGGGTTCACCGAGACGCCGATCCTGGCCTACGCGGCCAAGTACGCCTCCGGCTTCTACGGCCCCTTCCGGGAGGCCGCCGAAGGGGCTCCGCAGTTCGGCGACCGGTCCACCTACCAGATGGACCCACCGAACGCCGACGAGGCGCTGCGCGAGGTGGCGCAGGACCTGGCCGAGGGCGCGGACGCCGTCATGGTCAAGCCCGCGCTGCCCTACCTGGACATCGTCGCCCGGGTCGCGGACGCCGTGGACGTCCCGGTCAGCGCCTACCAGGTGAGCGGTGAGTACGCGATGGTCGAGGCCGCCGCGGCCAACGGCTGGGTGGACCGGCAGCGGGCCATCCTGGAGACGCTGACCGCGATCCGCCGCGCGGGCGCCGGGTCGGTGCTCACGTACGGGGCGGTCGAGGCCGCCCGCTGGCTGCGCTGAGGAAGGTGGAAGGACCCCGTCCTCCTCACCCCTCGCGCGCTCGGGGCGAGCCTCTGGACGGCGCCCCTGACGCTCGCGGTGGGAC
>JAICZD010000241.1 GCA_025933855.1 Modestobacter sp.
CTGAGGGGCCAAAGTCGCGACTTTGGCCCTCAGGGGATCAGTGCCGCGCGGACGCGGGCTACAACGCCGTCCAGGTCGCGAAGGTCGTGGGCAGCCAGCCGGATGATCCGCCAGCCGGCGGCGCGCAGCCGCGCGTAGCGGGCGTCGTCCCGGGCGATCTGAGCGCCGTCGAAGTGGTAGGCGCCCTCGTACTCCACCGCCACCCGTGCCTCCGGGAACCCCAGGTCGACACGCGCCAGCAGGGCGGTGCCGTCGAACACCTCGAACTGCGGAACGGGAGTGAGCCCGGCGAGTACCAGGGCGACCCGCACCCGGGATTCGGGTGCCGATTCGGCCCGGGGGTCGACGAGCGGAACGGCGCGCCGCATCTTGGCCACACCCCACCGGCCGGTGCCGCGCTCGGCCATCGCGGTGAGCTGATCCGTCGTGACGCTGCCGGTGCGGACCATGGCGTCCAGAGCGGCGACCGCGGTCCCCAGCGGTTCGAGGGCAGCGACGTCCCACGCCGTCCGGGCCGCTGTGGTGACGGGGATGTCGCCGATGACGACGACGTCGGAGGGCCGGAGGTCGGTGCGGTGGACCTTGACGCCTCGCGGGCCCGCCCAACGGACATCAGCGGTCCTGAGCACGGTGACCGGATCCGACGGGCCGGCGAAGGGTGCACCGTGCCACGCCGCGGCCGAGTGCCCGCCGATGGCAGTGCCCTCCGGCAGCAGCAGTGCGACCCCCTGGCACCGCAGCTGATGGTCCAGCCGGAGCGACGGATCCGCGTACACGCCCTGGACGACGCGCTGGTATCGGAGTCCGCGCACCTGCTTGCGGGTGATCACGCCCTCGGCGATGGCATGGCTGGCGATGAAGACACCGTGGAGTGATCGGCTCGGCACCGGTGCAGGGTGGCGGATCAGCGCGGAACGCCGCTGCCGTTGTCCACAGGGGCCAAAGTCGCGACTTTGGCCCCTGTGGGTCAGGTCAGGTGACGTCCTCGTCGACCCAGTCCAGCGACTTGGTGACCGCCTTCTGCCAGCTCCGGTAGTACCGCTCGCGGTCCTCCTGGGACATCTGCGGCTCCCAGCGCTTGTCCTCGGCCCACTTGGCGGTCAGCTCGTCCAGGTCGGACCAGAAGCCGACGGCCAGGCCGGCGGCGTAGGCGGCGCCCAGCGCGGTCGTCTCGGCGATCTTCGGCCGGATCACCGGGACGTCGAGGATGTCGGCCTGGAACTGCATGAGCGTCTCGTTGCCGACCATCCCGCCGTCGACCCGCAGCTCGGTCAGGTCGACACCGGAGTCGGCGTTCATGGCGTCGAGCACCTCGCGGCTCTGGTAGGCGGTGGCCTCCAGGACGGCGCGGGCCAGGTGCCCCTTGTTCACGAAGCGGGTCAGCCCGACCACCGCGCCCCGGGCATCGGCCCGCCAGTGCGGAGCGAACAGGCCGGAGAACGCGGGGACGAAGTACGCGCCGCCGTTGTCGTCCACCGAGCGGGCCAGGTCCTCGATCTCCGGGGCGCTGCTGATCATGCCGAGGTTGTCCCGGACCCACTGCACCAGCGACCCGGTGACGGCGATCGACCCCTCCAGCGCGTACACCGGCTTGGCGTCGCCGAGCTGGAAGCACAGCGTGGTGAGCAGGCCGTTCTGCGACGGGACGGCGTCCTCGCCGGTGTTGAGCAGCATGAAGTTGCCCGTGCCGTAGGTGTTCTTCGCCATGCCCTTGGTGAAGCAGACCTGCCCGAAGGTGGCTGCCTGCTGGTCGCCCAGCGAACCGGCGATCGGCACGTCGGCGAGGAAGCCGCCGGCCCGTCCCTTGCCGTAGACCTCGGAGTTGGAGTGGATCTCCGGCAGCATGGACATCGGGATGCCCATCTCCTCGGCGATGCTCTCGTCCCACGCCAGCGTCCGGTAGTCCATCAGCATGGTGCGGGAGGCGTTGGAGACGTCGGTGAGGTGCAGCCCGCCGTTCGTGCCGCCGGTCATGTTCCACATCAGCCAGGAGTCGATGGTCCCCATCACGAGCTCGCCGCGCTCGGCCCTCTCCCGGGCGCCGTCCACGTTGTCCAGGATCCAGCGGACCTTGGGGCCGGCGAAGTAGGTCGCCAGCGGCAGGCCGACCCGGTCCTTGTACCGGTCCGCGCCGCCGCCGAGGGCACCGAGCTCCTCGCAGATCTTCCCGGTGCGGGTGTCCTGCCACACGATCGCGTTGTAGACCGGCTCGCCGGTGCTGCGGTCCCACACCAGCGTGGTCTCCCGCTGGTTGGTGATGCCGATCGCGACGATGTCGTTGGGCCCGGCGCTGCTGCGGGCCAGCGCCTGGCCGACCACCTCCCGGGTGTTGGACCAGATCTCCTTGGGGTCGTGCTCGACCCAACCGGCGCGCGGGAAGATCTGCTCGTGCTCCTTCTGACCGACGGACACGACGGCTCCGTCGTGGTCGAACAGCATGCAGCGGGTGCTCGTGGTGCCCTGGTCGATCGCGGCTACGTACTCGCTCACGGGGGTTCCTCTCTGGTCGGTCTCGACGGCGGGTGTCGACGGGTGCGGGCGTCGACGGGTGCGGGCGTCGGCGCCGGACGGCACGACCGGGCGGATGTGGCGGAGGTCACCGCAGCGCCCTTCCCCCGGACCGTAGGGGCCCCGACCGGCAGGCAGAAGCAGGTCGGTCCGACATCGTCGGACTCCCCCCGGCACGCCCGGGTCCCCACCGGCGTCCGGGGCGGGGTCAGCGCGCTCCCCAGGCGATGCTGAGCCGCACCGCCCGCTCCCAGTTCGGGTACTCCGCGGTGAGCGCCGCCGCCTCCCCGGGGTCCGGCGTCCACTGCGCGGAGCGGTGCCAGTTGCGCCGCAGCGCCTCCACGTCCGACCAGAGCCCCACGGCCAGCCCGGCCGCGTAGGCCGCACCCAGGGACACCGTCTCGCCGACCATCGGGCGCACCACCGGGGTGTCCAGGACGTCGGCGAGGAACTGCATCAGCAGGTTGTTCGTCGTCATCCCGCCGTCCACCCGCAGCGCCGGGAGGCTCAGCCCGGAGTCGGCCGCCATCGCCTGGACGACGTCCCGGGTCTGCCAGCCGGTCGCCTCCAGCACGGCCCGGGCGAGGTGCCCCTTGGTGACGTAGGAGGTCAGCCCGGCGATCAGGCCGCGGGCCTCGCCGCGCCAGTGCGGCGCCAGCAGACCGGAGAACGCCGGGACGACGTAGCAACCGCCGTTGTCCGCGACCGTGCGCGCCAGCGTCTCCACCTCCGCGGCCGACCCGATCAGCCCCAGCCCGTCCCGCAGCCACTGCACGAGCGCCCCGGCCACGGCCACCGATCCCTCCAGCGCGTAGTGCACCGGCTCGCCGGCCAGCTGGTAGGCCACCGTGCTGATCGTCCCCGACCGGCTGCGCACCAGCTCGGCGCCGGTGTTCTGCAGCAGGAAGCTGCCGGTGCCGTAGGTGCACTTGGCCTCACCCGGCGCGAAGCAGGTCTGGCCGAACAGCGCGGCCTGCTGGTCGTCGAGGGCAGCGGTGATGGGCAGCGCCGGTGACAGGGCGGTCGCCGTCCCGAGCACGCCCACCGACGGCCGGATCTCCGGCAGCATGGTCGGCGGGATGCCGAAGAAGGCCAGCAGGTCGGGGTCCCACCGGCAGGTCCGCACGTCCATCAGCGAGGTCCGGCTGGCGTTGGTGACGTCGGTGACGTGCAGGCCGCCGTCCGGGCCGCCGGTCAGGTTCCAGATCAGCCAGGTCTCCATGGTGCCGAACAGCAGGTCGCCGCGGTCGGCCCGCTCCCGGGCGTGCGGCACCGAGTCCAGGAGCCAGCGCAGCCGCGGCCCGGAGAAGTAGCCGGCGATGTCCATGCCGCTGCGCGCCGGGACGAGCCCGGCGTCGGGTCGCCCGGCGAGCTCGGTGACCAGGTCCGCCGTCCGGGTGTCCTGCCACACCAGTGCGCGGGTCACCGGCCGGCCGGTCGCCCGCTCCCACACCACGGTCGTCTCCCGCTGGTTGGCGATGCCCAGCGCGACGACCTGCCCCGATCCGGCGACGTCGGCCAGCACCTGGGCGGCCGTGCGCTGGGTGTTCGCCCAGATCTCCATCGGGTCGTGCTCCACCCAGCCCGGACGGGGGAAGAACTGGCGGTGCTCCCGCTGCCGGACGGCCACCATCCGGCCACTGCGGTCGAAGACGAGCGAACGGGTGGACGTCGTCCCCTGGTCCACCGCCAGGACGAGCCGCTCAGCCACCTGCAATCCGTCCGCCGGCGGGGCCGGAACGGCTCATCCGCGGTGCCCCAGTTCGCGGGAGACCGCCTGGGCCGCCTCGGTCAGCTGGGTCAGCAGGGTGCGGCGCGGCACCCCGCGCGGGTCGAACACCGCGGCCAGCGGCCCGCTGAGCCCCAGCGCGGCGACGACCAGACCCGTCGTGCCGCGGACCGGCACCGCCACGCCACCCACCCCCGGCAGGTGCTCACCGTGCGCGGTGGCCCAGCCGCGGGCGCGGATCTCGGCCAGCTCGGTGGCCCAGTCCGGGCCGGTGACCCGCCGCGCCCCGTACCCGGTGACCGCTGCCGGGCCGGCGGAGGGACGGGCGGCCGGCCGCGACGCCCGCGGCCGGTGCA
>JAICZD010000042.1 GCA_025933855.1 Modestobacter sp.
ATGGGCGGCGAGCGGCCGGTGTTCGCCGCGGTCCGGCTGGAGCCCGCACCGGCACCCCTGGCCGCCGTCGCGCGCGGCGTCGTCGTCGAGGACCGGCGGATCGTCACGGCCGTGACCGTGGAGGAGGCATGCCGCCGGCGCGGTCTCGGGACCGCGGTCATGGCCGCGCTGGGGCGGTGGGGCCGCGAGCGGGGTGCCACCTCGTGCCTGCTCCAGGTGGCCGCGCCGAACGCGCCCGCACTCGCCCTCTACGAGCGGCTCGGCTTCGCGGAGCACCACCGCTACCACTACCGGCTGGCGCCGGTGTGAGCGTGCTCCTACCGGCGGGCGCGCCGCCGTCCGCCGGCCACGACCCTGGCGACGGCGAACGCGGCGGAGATGACTCCGAGCAGCAGGAACGCCAGGTTCACCGCCCCCGTCGCCCCGCCGCCGATGAGCAACAGGTCGCCCTCCGGGCGCCGCTGGCTGGCGGCGAGCGCGATCACCAGCCACACCACCGCCGGCAGCGCCGCGACCACGCGGGACCGGGAGATCCGGTGCGCGAGGAACACGAGCACCAGGTTGCCGACGACGGCCGCGACCACCGAGACCGGGATGAGGACGCGGCCGGCCCGCAGTGGCAACCAGAGCACCTCGACGATGCTCAGCCACGCCGCGACGGCTACCGAGAGCAGCCCCCAGCCGAGCAGCGCGACGGCCCGGCTCACGGGCTGTCCGGCAACCCGGCGAACAGGTCGGCCTCCCAGCCCTCCGGACCGGGGCCGGCCGGACCGCGCTGCCCGCGCACCAGCCGGTAGTACTCGATGCCGAGCACCTCCTGGCCGAGCATGTTCGACAGCGCGAAGTACGGGAAGTCGACGGTGATCTGGGTGGCGTGCGCGCGCATGGCGTCGGCCTTGTGCCCGGCGAACGCGCAGCCGTCGACGGCCGCGGCCACGTCGTCGTCCGAGACCACCGACGGGACGTCGTCGGGCCCCCCGACGCCCTCGAACCTCGACTCCCCCATGTCCCGCAGTGCCTGCATCCCGCGTTCCAGCACCGAGCGCGGGATGGCGCACCAGTAGACCTTGGCGACGTCCCACGGCTCACCGAGGTCCGGGCGGTAGGCGGGGTCCGCGGCGGCGGTGACCGCGCCCATCGCCACCCGATGGGCCTGGATGTGGTCGGGGTGGCCGTAGCCGCCGTTCTCGTCATAGGTGACGACGACCTGCGGACGGACCTCACGGACGACGGCGACGGCATGCCCGACCGCCTCGTCGAGGTCGGCGTTCCAGAAGGCCCGCGGGTGCTCGTTGGCCGGCGTGCCCATCATCCCGGAGTCGCGGTAGCGGCCGGCCCCGCCGAGGAATCGCACGTCGATCACGCCGAGCGCCGCCATCGCCGTCCGGAGCTCCCCGATCCGGTAGCCACCGAGCTGGTCGGCCTGATCGGCGGCGAGCTGGGCGAGTTCGGGGACGAGCACCTCACCCTCCTCGCCGAGGGTGCAGGTCAGCAGCGTGACCCCGGCGCCGTCGGCGACGTAGCGGGCCATGGTGGCGCCGTGGTTGATCGTCTCGTCGTCCGGGTGGGCATGCACGAAGAGGAGTCGGGCGGACGAAGTCACGGTCACACTGCGATCCTTCCGGATCGCACCACGGCCAGGTGCCGTACCCCTGCTGCGCGGAGCCGCTGTGTCGTAGCCCGGCGGGAACCCTCCGGGCCCCGCGCCGGGCCCCCGGAGCCGCTGTCGCAGCAGGGGCACCGTCCCCGGCCTGCGACGAGGGCTTTCCGGCGTTCCCGCCTGGGCAGCGACGGGCTCAGCTCTCGGTGGGGGTCAGCTTGATGCTCACCGAGTTGATGCAGTAGCGGTCGCCGGTCGGGGTCTGCGGCGCATCCTCGAAGACGTGCCCGAGGTGGCTGTGGCAGGTACCGCAGAGCACCTCGGTGCGCAGCATGCCGTGGGTCCGGTCGTCGCGGAGGACGACGTTGTCCCGGGCCGACGGCTCGTAGAACGACGGCCAGCCGCAGTGCGACTCGAACTTGGTCTGGGAGCGGAAGAGCTCGGCCCCGCAGGCCCGGCAGGAGTAGACGCCGACGGTCTTCGTGTCGACGTACTCGCCGGTGAAGGGCCGTTCGGTGCCGGCCTCGCGGAGGACGGCGTACTCCTCCGGGGTCAGCTGAGCGCGCCACTCCTCGTCGGTCTTGACGACCTGGGGCTGCTGGGCGGATGTGGTCATGCCTCCACCGTACGGCGGACCCGGTGCCGTTGCGGGGAACCGACGCGCGTCGTCATGACCCGTGTGACGGCGCGTAACCGCAGCTCAGCGGGCTGTCAGCGGTTGTCCCGGCCGGGCGCCGGACCGGGCTCCGCGGCCCGTACCGTGGACGCGCCGGCGGGCTCTGCCGTCACCGACCGGAAGGACGTCATGACCGCGGACCAGCCGCTGCCCGACGTGTGGTTCACCCGCGACCTGCCTGTGCTCCGGGCGATCGTCCGGTTGCTCGACGAGCCGCCGCACGGCAGCGCGCCCTACCTGGGCGCGGTGGTACCGGCGAGTGGTCTGCCCAAGCCGCAGGTGGTCTCGGCGGCCAACGCGCTCGCCGCGGCGGGGTACGTCGACGTGCTCACCAACCACGCCGGTGAGATCGTCCGGTTCACCGGCGCCTCGGCCGAGGCCCGGCGGCTCACCGGGCTCTGGCCGACGCCGCAGGGGGAGTGGGAGCGGTTGCTGGAGCAACTGGCCGCCCGGTCGGCGGGCGCGCTGACCGAGGTGGAGCGGCAGCGCTGGCGGGCGCTGTCGGAGGCCGCGGTCGCGCTCGGGCCGGACGACGGAGCGCTGCTCATGGCCGCGCTGATCGGCGGCTACGTCCCCCGCGCTCACTGACCGCACGCGCGACAGCGCCCCCGCCCGGTCTCCCGGGCGGGGGCGCTGTCGTGGGTCGGGTGGCTGGATCAGCCGACCGCTCTGGAGGTCAGAGCGGCGTGACGTTCGCGGCCTGCGGGCCCTTCTGGCCCTGCTCGACGTCGAACGAGATGCGCTGGCCCTCGTCGAGCGAGCGGTACCCGCTGGTCTGGATGGCCGAGTAGTGGACGAAGACGTCCGGGCCGCCCCCGTCAGGGGTGGCGAAGCCGAACCCCTTCTCGGCGTTGAACCACTTCACTGTTCCTTCGGGCATTGCTCGCTCCTAGCTGAGGTCGTACGTCGGGGTCCTGCCATCTGCAGGGCCTTCCCGACAGAGAGAACCCTAGCGGCACATCGACCGGTTGCGCTGCACCCACCCCCGATCCGTTCGCCAGAACGGCAAATTTCTAGAGCAGGCGGCCGGGCTGGTCCAGGAAATCCGGGTGCAGGTAGCGGTCCCCGAGCGGGTCGGGTGCCGGCGCGGCGGTCAGCGCGAGGCGGCCGGGCCGCCAGGCCCGCACCGGCACCGGGGCCGGCGACCATCCGGCCTCGGCGGCCAGCCGGGCCTGCTCCTCCCGCCAGTTCCGCAGCCGGCGGCGCCACCGGTGGCCCAGGACGTCGATCGCGACGAGGGCCGCCATTCCCACGGCGACCACCAGCAGCGCGTTCACCACGGCGGTCGCCACGTCCAGCGCGGTGAGCCGCGGCCAGCCGATGGCGTCGAGCTGGTGCCCGATCATCTCGATGAGGACGTAGAGCACGCCGTACACCAGGAACCACGACCGCACGGACCCACCTCCTCGACTCACTGCCCGGACGTGTCGGACAACGACAGATCCGGTGCCCCGCGGTAGCCCAGCAGGCACCTGGGCCGCCGCGGATCACCCGAACGGAGGAGGCGGCACCGGCCGCGGGTTGCTCAGCGGCGGCTGGCGCCGCCGTCGCCGTCCCGGCGGACCGCGTCCCCGGCCACGCCCTCCCGGCGGACCACGGTCTCCTCCCGGCGGACCGTCTCCCCGGCCACGGTCTCGTCACGGCCACTGGCCCCGCCGCCGAGCCCGGGCGCGAGCTTCTCGGCCTTGGCCCGCAGCTCCTCGGCAGCGGACCGCTCCTGCTCGGCGTGGCCGGCCCGCTCCCGGGCCTCCTGCTCGGCCTGCGCGGCGCGCTCCTCGACCTCGGCGCGCTCCCGGCGGGCGCGGGCGGCCTGCTCCTCGGCGAGGGCCCGCTCCTGGTCGGCGCGGGCACCCCGCACCTGCGCCTCCTGCAGGTGCTCGCGGGCCTGCTGCTGCTTGCGTGCCTGGCCGGCACGACCGCGCCTGGCGACGGCCAGCGCGATCAGGGCCAGCACCACGATCACGGCGATCACGATCACGACGATCAGCCAGGTATCCATGGTCATCCTCTCCTCGGGGCCAATGATCATCAGTGCCCGGAATTGGATCATCGGAAACCCGTCGGACCTGCCGGCCGGGGTCCGTAGGGTCGGTGCGCATGGACGACCTCGAGGGCGCGATCGACCAGGTCGCCGCAGCGACCGGGTTCTCCGGTGTGGTCCGCGTCGACCGCGGCGGCCGGGTCGAGCTCGCCAAGGCGTACGGGGCCGCGCACCGCGGCCACCGCATCCCGAACGCGGTCGACACCCGGTTCAACATCGCCAGCGGCGTCAAGGGGTTCACCGCCCTGACGGTGGCGAGCCTGATCGAGGACGGCCGGCTGGAGCTGACCACCCCGGCTCGCCCGGTGCTCGGCGAGGACCTGCCGCTGATCGACGACGGCGTGACGGTCGAGCACCTGCTGGCCCACCGCTCGGGCATCGGCGACTACCTCGACGAGGACGCCTGCGAATCCATCACCGACTACGTGCTCCCGGTTCCGGTGCACCGGCTCGCGACGACCGCGGACTACCTGGCCGTGCTCGACGGGCACCCCCAGCGGTTCCCACCCGGGGAGCGGTTCGCCTACAACAACGGCGGCTTCGTCGTCCTCGCGCTGATCGCCGAGCGCATCGGCGGGGAGCCCTTCCCGGACCTGGTGCGGACCCGCGTGTGCGAGCCGGCCGGCCTGACCGACACCGCGTTCCTGCGATCCGACGAGCCTGCCGAGCGGGCCGCCCTCGGCTACCTGGACGGTGCGGGCCTGCGGACGAACGTCCTGCACCTACCGGTCCGGGGCAGCGGGGACGGCGGGGCCTACTCGACGGCGGCCGACGTCTCGGGCCTGTGGACCGCGCTGTTCGCCGGCCGGATCGTGCCGCTGGACCGGGTGGCGGAGCTGGTCCGCCCGCGCAGCGCCACCCCGTCGGGTTCGATGCGCTACGGACTGGGGTTCTGGCTGGGCCCCAGGAGCGACGCGGTGGTCCTCGAGGGCGCCGACGCGGGGGTGTCGTTCCGCAGCGTGCACGACGAGCCGGCCGGCCTCACGCACACGGTGCTGTCCAACAGCACGGACGGCGCCTGGCCGGTCGCCCGGCGCCTCGCCGAGCTGCTGACGCCCTGAGCCGCCGCACCGGGCCGCCGAGCGGGCGCCGGCTTGACTCGGGACCGGCTCCGGGCCATGGTCGCCTCGCCGGGAACGCCCCGTCGAGCCGATGGGTGCCACCGCGGAGGAGGGTCGTGCCCGTGGACGTCGACGTCATCGTCGAGATCCCCAAGGGATCCCGGAACAAGTACGAGTACGACCACCGGCTGGGCCGCATCCGGCTGGACCGGATGCTGTTCACCGCGACCGGCTATCCGGGCGACTACGGGTTCGTGCCGAACACCCTGGCCGAGGACGGCGACCCGATCGACGCGCTGCTGCTGCTCGACGAGCCCACCTTCCCCGGCTGCCAGGTCCGGGCCCGGGTCATCGCCGTGTTCTGGATGCACGACGACAAGGGCCCGGACGCCAAGCTGCTGTGCGTGCCGGCCGACGACCCGCGGCATGTGAAGCGGCAGGAGCTGGAGGACGTGCCGATGCACCAGATCGCGGAGATCTGGCACTTCTTCAACATCTACGAGGCCCTGGAGCCGGGCAAATCGGCTGAGACGCGCGGCTGGGAGGGGCGCAAGGACGCCACCCGGGCGCTGGAGGAGGCGTTCCGCCGGTACGACGAGCAGCGCACCGCCGCTCCCGGCGTCCACGTCTGAGGGCCGGTCAGCGGCCCGGCACCGTGAGGTCGCGCAGCGTCGCGGTGCCGGGCGCGATGCCGCTGAACGGGACGCCCAGGTCGAACACCGCCACCCCGCCCGGGGGGAACCCGGCGTCGAGCGCCTGCCGGGCCGCGTCGGGCCCGTCGCCGTCGTCCAGGACGCCGGCCAGCTCCCTGACCGACGGGTTGTGACCGACCAGGACGACGGTGCCCAGGTCCTCCGGGGTGTCCCGCAGGACGTCGAGCAGCGCCTCGACGGTGTTGTCGTAGATCCGCGGGTCGACGATCGGCTGCGGCTCCCCGGCCAGCGCCGTCCCCGCCTGCTCCCAGGTCTGCACCGCCCGCCGGGCGGGGGAGACGAGCACCCGGTCCGGGACGACGCCGGCCCCGGTGAGCCAGGCGCCGATCGCCGCGGCGTGCCGGGCGCCCGGCTCGGTCAGCGGCCGGTCGGCGTCGACCGTCCCGCCGGCGGCCTGGGCGTGGCGGATGAGCAGGAGTCGGCTCGGCTGCATCGGCCGAGTCTGGCACCCGGCCTGCGCGGCCGGGGCTACGGTTCGAGGAGCCGCCGCGCCGGACGTCCGGCCAGCACGACCTCTGGAGGCAGGCGTCATGTCGACCACCGAGCGGGTCCGGGAGCTGCTGGCCGTCTACGGCGCGCCGGAGGCGAACGCGGCGGAGTTGCTGTGTGACCGGCACCCGGTCGACGCGGTGGCGTTCACCGTCATCGAGGCGGACCTGTCCGCCCATGACCTGACCTACGGCGACCTGCGGCGGGAGTCCGCGCGGTTCGCCGCGGCGCTGGCCGACCTCGGCATCGGGCCGGGGGACTCGGTCGCCGTGCTGATGGGCAAGTCGACCGAGCTGGTGGTCGCCCTGCTCGGCATCTGGCGGCGCGGCGCCGTCCACGTGCCGCTGTTCACCGCCTTCGCCGCCCCGGCGATCGCCCTGCGGCTGGTGGCCAGCAAGGCCACGGTGGTGATCACCGACGCCGACCAGCGGGGGAAGCTGCAGCCGGGCCCGGACATGCCCGCCGACGCGCCGTGGCGGGTGGTCGTCGTCGGCGGCGCTCCGGAGGAGGGGCAGCTGTCCTTCCGCGAGCTGATCGCCGCCCACACCCCCGACGAGCCGGCCGGCGCCTCCGCCGCGGTCGGCGGCGACGGCCCGCTGGTGCTGCTGTTCACCTCCGGCACGACCGGCACTCCCAAGGGCGTGCCGGTTCCGGTCCGGGCGCTGGCGTCCTTCCAGGCCTACCTCGAGTTCGGCCTGGACGTCGCACCCGACGACGTGTTCTGGAACGCCGCCGACCCGGGGTGGGCCTACGGGCTGTACTACGCGGTCCTCGGCCCCCTGGCGGCCGGGGTGCGCAGCCTGCTGCTGCACGCGGGCTTCGCCGCACCGCTCACCTGGCAGGTCGTGGAGCGCTTCGGCGTCACCAACTTCGCCGCGGCACCGACGGTCTACCGCTCGCTGCGGGCGGACCCGGCACCGGTGCCCGACGGCATCGCGCTGCGCCGCGCGTCCTCGGCCGGTGAGCCGCTGACCCCGGAGGTGATCAGCTGGGCGCAGGAGCGGCTGGGCGTCCCGGTCCGGGACCACTACGGCCAGACCGAGCACGGCATGATGATCGTCAACGGCTGGGCCGACGCGGTGCGCGCGCCGGTGCGCCCGGGATCCATGGGCCGGCCACTGCCCGGCTGGTCGGCCGCGGTCCTGGACGACGCCGGGGCGACACCACTGCCGCCCGGACAGGTCGGGCGGGTGGCGATCGAGGTCGCCGACAGCCCGCTGATGTGGTTCACCGGCTACGCCGGCGCCCCGGAGAAGACCGCCGAGCGGTTCACCGGCGACCGCGCCTGGTACCTGACCGGGGACGCCGGCAGCACCGACGAGGACGGGTACTTCTACTTCTCCTCCCGTGACGACGACGTGATCATCATGGCCGGCTACCGGATCGGGCCGTTCGACGTGGAGAGCGTGCTGGTCACCCATCCGCGGGTCATGGAGACGGCCGTGATCGGCGCACCGGACGCACTGCGCGGAGAGGTGCTGGAGGCCTTCGTCGTCCTGCGCCCCGGGGACCCCGGGGACGACGCCCTCGCCGGCGAGCTGCAGCAGCTGGTCAAGCAGAAGTTCGCCGCGCACGCCTACCCGCGCACCGTGCACTTCGTCGACGAGCTGCCCAAGACCTCCAGCGGCAAGGTGCAGCGCTACCTGCTGCGCCAGCGACGCCGCGCCGAGGGCGGCACTCCCTGACGTCGCCCGCTACGGCTGGGCAACCACGGCCGGCGGCCGGCTCGTTCCCCGACCGGCGGGCGCCGGCAGGCCCAGGAAGAAGCCCTGGCCGAGGTGCACTCCGCAGGAGCGCAGGGCGTCCCGCTCGACGGCCGTCTCCACGCCCGAGGCGATCACCTGGCAGCCGCGTTCCTCGGCGAAGGGCACCAGCGCCGCGAGCATCGCGCGCCGCGCCGCGTCGTGCTCGACGCCGGCGGTGGTCTCCCGGCCGAGCTTGAGGAACGCCGGCCGGTGCTGCTCGATCCGGCTGAAGCTGTCGTACCCGACCAGCGGGTCCTCCAGCGCGACCTGCACGCCGATCGGGACGTCGGCCGGCGACAGGTCGCGCCCGCCGACGAACGCGCCGGACTCCAGGACGACCGGACAGGACGACTGGCCCACGATGGAGCTCAGCTCGCGCCGCGCGTCCCACATCCCGGCCGACACGTTGACCGACACCCACGCGCCCTCCGGCAGCGCGGCGGCCGCAGCCAGCGAGGCCCGCATCATCGCGCTGTCGAGGTCCACCCCGACGCCGCGGTCGGAGGCGGCGTCCAGCCGTTCCTGCGGCGGGCGTCCGTCGGCGAACCGGCACAGCGCCTCGTAGCCCACCGGTTCGCTGGTCGCCAGGTCGACGATCGGCTGGAAGACGGTGAAGAAGATGAAGTCGCGGAAGGTCGCCACCACCGCGCTGTCGTCGTGCTCAACGGCGGCGGCCGCCTGCCGCGGCGTCACGATCTGGCGGTGTCCGGCGGTCCCCGTGTGCGCGGGCGTCACCGGCACGCTGCCCTCGGTGCCGGGGATGCCGTAGTGCAGCACCGAGGCCCAGTCGGGGTTGGACGCGACGGGGACCGGACGGCGCCCCGCGGTCGGCCGGGGGTGCACCGGACGGCCGCGACGGGCGGTGACCTGCCGCTGGGAGCCCACCGGGCGGTACAGCCAGTCCCGCAGCTGCACCCACAGGTCGGTGATGCTGTTGCCGATGCCGACGAAGGCGACCATCGCGTAGCTGGCCAGCACGGCGTTCAGCGTCGCGTAGAACAGGTTCTCCCAGCGGTGCAGCTGGACGTCGACGACGATCGTGTAGGCGCAGAGTGCGATGAGCGCCATCGGGGCGAGGATGAACAGCGCCCCCGCCGTCGTGCGGTTCCGGACCTTCGGCGTCCGCTTGAACGCGCTCTTCTCCCCGGTGATCAGTTGCAGCAGGGAGGCGAACGAGCCGGAGAGGTTGACCGGCAGCAGGATCAGGTTGAACCCGTAGATCCGCAGCACGTCGGTCCGGCGGTAACCGGTGGCGTGCAGATCGCTGGCCATCATCGTGAAGTACGGGATCGAGACCAGCAGCAGCAGCGGGTTGAGCAGCTCGGAGTTGAACGGGTAGACGAGCATGGTCAGCAGGCAGACCGAGCTCCAGAAGATCGACGCCATGTAGTTGACCCGGAGGAACAGCTCGCCGAAGCGGTTGCGCTCGCCGCGCGCCCGGCGCGCCCGCATCTGCTCGCGCAGCTTGGACAGGATCAGCAGGCCGCCGTTGGCCCACCGCTGCCGCTGGATGCACAGCGAGCCGAAGTCCGGCGGGGTTGCCGAGTAGGCCAGCCGCTCCGGGTAGTTGACCAGCTGCCAACCGTGCACGCCCAGGTCGATGGTCGACTCGGTGTCCTCGATGACGGTGCGGTCCTGGATGTAGCGCCGGATCTCGAAGTCGCCGTCGTAGTCCACCTCGACGATGTCGTCGAGCGCCTTCTTGCGGAGCACCGCGTTGGCGCCCACCCAGAAGGTGGCGTCGTACTGGGTCATCCCCTGGTGGACGATGTGCTGAAGGTCGGTCGAGGCGCCGGAGATGCGCTCGAGGCGGGTCGCCGACCCCGGGAACGAGCTGTACGGGGTCTGCGCGACGGCGACCCGGGAGTGCGCGCTCTGCGCGAGCAGGTGCACCATCCGCGCGGCGTACTCGGGCAGCAGCATGCTGTCGGCGTCCAGGGTGAGGACGAAGGCCGGCTCGTCGACGGTCAGGTCGGCGGCGCGAGCCGAGCACCGGACCAGCGCCAGGCCGACCGGGGTGTCGACCTCCTGGTAGCTGCCGCCCATCAGGCTGATGTAGCTGTTGAGGTTCATCGCCTTGTTCGGCTCGTGCGACAGCGACCGGTACCGCTTGCGCTCGAAGCTGGTGAGGCGCGCCGTGAAGGTGGCGACGAGCCTCCGGTACAGCTGCAGCAGCCGCCCGGTGGGGAGCACGATGCCCTCCTCCGCCCCGGCGGCCAGCGCCTGGCCGACCGTGGCGAGGTCCGCAGCGAGCGCGCCGAGCACGTGGTCGACGAAGAAGAGGTCGGTGTGGTCGATGACCTCGTGCCGGGCGGCCAGGTCGTGCAGCCACTCGACGGCGAACTCGTAGTGGCCGGCCAGCTCGCGGATGTCCGCTGTCGTCGAGGCGCGGCCGCCGTCCTCGTTGACGGCCCGCTCGAAGGCCGCCCGGGCGACGCGGAACCGGCTCGCGGGCACGTCGAGCTCGGCCTCGATGATCCCGGGCAGTGCTCGGGCGTCGGCCAGCAGGGCCCGCGCCCGCTTCGTCGTCGGGGTCTGCGGGTCGTCGATGAGCAGGACGACCTGCAGCGCCGGGTACTCCTGGAGGGCGGCGGACAGCAGCGTCGTCCGGATGACCCGCTCGTCCTCCTGGTAGGAGGGGACCAGCACGGTCACCGGCGCCGCGGGGGAGTCGAAGAAGGCGTCCAGGACGGCGCGTGAGGCCCGGGTGTGGGCCCGGCTGCGGTAGAAGAAGCCGATCCGGGTGATCAGGTAGGCCACCGCCGAGGTCGCCAGGCCGGTCACCATCGACAGGTAGACGATCGCCTCGATGACCAGCCGTGCGCTG
Organism: Modestobacter sp.; assembly: GCA_025933855.1. Classification (GTDB taxonomy): domain Bacteria; phylum Actinomycetota; class Actinomycetes; order Mycobacteriales; family Geodermatophilaceae; genus Modestobacter. The sequence continues at coordinate 11,153 of JAICZD010000042.1, forward strand.
TCGGCCTTTCCCACGATGAACTGCTGCTCGATGGTGAAGGCCACGTAGACCGCCCACGCGGAGACGGTCAGCACGATGGCCAGCCGGCCGATCGCCATGCGCCCCTCGGACACCTTCGGCGGAACCAGCGGGAGCGGCTCCCGTCGACGGTCGCTGCCCCACTGCCGCCGGATGTCCGGCTGCCGTGGCTCGGGCGTGGTGCGTTGCATCGGGGGTCCGCCTTCGTGCTCGTCAGTTCCAACCGCGTCAGGCGTGCCACCTGCGCTCCCGACGTCCATCGGCATCCGCAGGTCGTTCCTGAGCCGGAGCCGCCGCTGCTCACCCGACCTGGGGAACTCCGCGCCCGGCCCGCCCGCCCCGGTCAAGTCCCGTGCGTCACCGGTCGAAGGAGACCCCGGAGACCCCGCAGCCCCGCCCGGTGCTGCGACGACGAGAGCGAGGACCCCCATGGGCGCAACAGGCGCCACCCGTACCGGCGGACAGCCGGACGACGAGCAGCCGGTGCGCCGGCTCTCCTGGACCCGCCTGGGTCTGCTCGTCCTCGTCCTGACGCTGGTCTCCGGAGGAGTCTTCGTCTCGGTGACCCAGGCGGCGGGCCGGACGCAGATCCCGACGCGGTCGTGGAGCGTTCCGTATGTCGACGTGACCCTCACCCCGACCTTCCAGTTCCAGGACCCGGCGGCGAACCCCGCCCGCACCGTGGCCCTGGCCTTCGTGGTGGCCGACCCCCGCGACGGCTGCGCGCCGAGCTGGGGCGGCTACTACTCCCTCGAGCGGGCCGGCAGCGATCTGGAGCTGGACCGCCGGATCGCCCAGCTGCGGTCAGCCGGCGGTGACGTCATGGTCAGCTTCGGTGGCCAGGTCAATGACGAGCTCGCCGTGACCTGCACCGACACATCGAGCCTCACCGCTGCCTACCGGGACGTGGTCGAGCGCTACGACCTGTCCGCGATCGACCTGGACGTCGAGGGCACCGCCGTCGCCGACCGGGCCGCCGCGGATCGGCGGGCCGAGGCCCTGGCCACCGTGCAGCGCGAGCGGAAGGCCGACGGTCACCCGCTGGCCGTCTGGCTCACCGTGCCGGTCTCCCCGACCGGGCTGACCGCCGAGGCGGCGGACCTGGTGCGCAGCACCCTCGCCGGCGACGTCGAGGTGACCGGGGTCAACGTGATGACGATGGACTACGGCAACGCCAAGCCCGCAGAGCAGTCGATGCGGGCGGCGACCGAGCAGGCCGTCCGGGCGACCGTCGCGCAGGTGTCGGGGCTCTACGCGGAGCGGGGCACGACGCTCAGCGACGCGCAGGCGTGGGCGCATGTCGGCGCCACGCCGATGATCGGCCAGAACGACGTCGACGGCGAGGTCTTCACCCTCGCCGATGCCGAGGCGCTCGCCGCCCTCGCCCGGGCCAACGGCCTGGGGCGGGTCTCGCTGTGGTCGCTGAACCGGGACGCCCCGTGCAGCGCGAGCTTCGCCGGCGTCGCGGTCCACTCCGACACCTGCAGTGGTGTCGACCAGACGTCGTCGGCCTTCGTGGCCGCCTTTGCCGACCTCGGTGGCGGCTCGGCGGCGCAGGTCCGGGACGTCGTGCAGACCCCGGCCCGGCAGCCCGTCGTCGACGACCCGGCGAACAGCCCCTATCCGATCTGGCGGGCGGAGGGCCAGTACCCGGCCGGCTACAAGGTGGTCTGGCACGGGTCCGTGTACCAGGCCCGCTGGTACGCCGTGGGTATCGACCCGTCGGTGCCGGCCACCGCCGGAACGTCGTCCCCCTGGGCGCTGCTGGGAGCGGTGAGGACGTCGGAGGCCGCACCCGCCCCGGTGCTGACCGCCGCCGACGTCACCGCGCGGTGGGATCCCGAGGTGCTCTACCAGCGGGGTGACCGGGTGCTCCTGGACGGCCTGCCCTACGAGGCGCGCTGGGCCAGCCGGGGCGAGGCGCCCGGAACTCAGTTCCCGATCGGGCCGGATCAGGCCTGGGGGCCGCTGTTCACCATCCCCGGCGAGCCGGCCGGAACCTGAGCCCGGCCGGGCGTGCCAGCCATCAGCCACCGATCATGGTCGCCTCGGTCACCGAGAAACTCGATTGCCCGGACTGGGGCGGTGCGCGCTAGTAGGGGCATGACCGATGTCCAGGGCTCCTACGATGATCTCTTCGCCGCAGTGCCGGGTGCGCTGGCCGGGCTGCTGGACGCCGGGGACGTGGGTGGCTCGGTCGCGGTCTTCGTGGACGGCGAGCCGGTGGTGGACGTCTGGGGTGGGTTCGCCGACGCGGACCGGGCGATCCCGTGGCAGCGGGACACGATCACCAACGTCTGGTCCGTCACCAAGACGATGGCGGCGCTGTGCGCCCTGGTCCTCGCCGACCGTGGCGACCTCGAGCTGGCCGCGCCGGCCGGCCGGTACTGGCCCGAGTTCGCCAGGGCGGGCAAGGAGAAGGTCCTGGTGCGGCACCTGCTCGCCCACACTGCGGGCCTGCCCGACTGGACCGGGCCGATCAAGGGTCTCTACGACTGGCCGTACGCCACGGCACGTCTGGCCGCGCAGGCACCGCTCTGGGAACCCGGGAGCGCGGCCGGGTACCACTCGCTCACCCAGGGGTTGCTCGTGGGGGAGGTGGTGCGCCGGATCACCGGCCGGAGCCTGGGCGAGTTCTTCGCAGCCGAGGTGGCCGGACCGCTGGGTGCCGACTTCCACATCGGGCTGCCTGCCGAGCACGACCACCGGGTGGCGCTCGCCGTACCGCCGCCGTGCCGGGACGAGGACTACGTCGCCGGTGCGGCCAGCAACAGCGCTCCCTCCACCGGCACGCCCGTTCGTCTGCGTCACGGGAACAGCGTGGCCTGGCGTCGTGCCCAGATCCCGGCGGCGAGCGGCTTCGGCAACGCCCGCTCGGTCGCCCTCGTGCAGTCGGTGCTGGCCTGCGGAGGAGCGGTACGAGGCGTGCGGCTGCTGTCGCCGGCCGGTTCTGCCCGGGCACGGGAGGAGCAGTTCAGCGGCGAGGACCGCAGGCTGGGCATGCCGGTCCGGTGGGGGCTGGGCTACGGGTTGTTCGGCAGCAGCCTGGGGTGGGGTGGCTGGGGCGGCTCACTGGTCATGATCGACCCCGAGGGCCGGATGGTGGTGGCCTACGTGACGAACCAGATGCGCGAACCCGCGGACGACACCCGCGGCCTGGAGCTCGTGATGGCCGCCTACGACGGACTGCCGGGTCTGGGGGCTCGGGGCTGAGGGTGATCATCCGGGCACCCCTTGCTCCTGGTCGGTGTTGGCGAAACGCAGTACGGTCCTCCCGGCAGCGGAGGACGCGATGGCCGCACAAGCATCAGACCGACTCGCCGGCGACGACCACGTCGTCCCGCTGACGCGCGGCGTATCGATCGCGATCGTCCCGTTCCTGCTCATCGCCTTCGGGGTGCTGTATTTCTGGCCCCGCGACACCGGACGGTTGTTCGCGTGGACGATGATGCCGCCGCTGACCCCGATGATCCTCGGATCCGTGTACGCCGGTGGGGCCTACTTCTTCGTCCGTGCCGCGTCTGCAACTCGCTGGCACACCATCAAGGCAGGATTTCCTCCCGTTGCGGCGTTCGCATCACTGATGGGCATCGCCACGGTCGTGCACTGGGAAAAATTCAACCATTCTCATGTCGCATTCTGGCTGTGGGTCGGTTTGTACTTCACCACGCCCTTCTTGATAACCGGGGTCTGGCTCGTCAACCGCCGCCGAGAAGACCCCGCTGCTCTCGATGACGTCGCAGTACCCGCGGTGATGGCGAGGATCATCGGGGGGATCGGCGTACTGGCGGTCACGATGAGCTTTCTGCTCTTCGTGTTCCCCCAGCGGGCGATCGACCTCTGGCCCTGGCTGCTGACCCCGTTGACCGCCCGGGTGATGGGGGCGATCTTCGCGCTCGGTGCGGCAGCCGTGGGTGCCTTCACCGAGCGTCGCTGGAGCGCGTTCCGCCTCATGCTGCAGGTCGAGATCTCCATGCTCGTCCTGATCCTGGTCGGCGGGGTCCGGGGAGCTGCAGACCTGGACTCCTCGAACGTGCTCACCTGGCTCTTCTCGGGGGGATTTCTCGGCCTTCTCATCGCCTCGGCAGTGCTGTACGTCCGGATGGAGCAGCGCACGCGATGACCCTCTGCAGGCCGGGAGCGGATGCCGACGTGATCGTCGTCGGGGCCGGCCCCGGCGGCAGTTCGGCCGCCTACCACCTGGCCAGGCAAGGCCTGCACGTGCTCATGCTGGAACGGTCCACCTTTCCGCGAGGCAAGGTGTGCGGCGACGGTCTCACGCCCCGCAGCGTGCAGCAGGTACAGGCGATGGGCGTGGACATCACCACCTCCGGCTGGGAGGTGAACAGGGGGGTCAGGTTCATCGGCGGTCGGGCTCGGCTGGAACTGGAATGGCCGGACCTGCGCGGCACGCCTGGCGTCGGACTGACCCGGACGCGGCTCGACTTCGACGCGCTGCTGGCCGCCCGGGCCACCGACGCCGGCGCAGAGCTGTGTACCCACGCATCGGTCATCGGCCCGGGACCGGCCGACACGACCGGGGGAGCCGTTGCGGTGACCGCGCAGGTGGGACCGGATGGCATCCCGCGGACCTTCCGGAGCTCGCTGGTGGTGGTCGCCTCGGGCGTTTCCGGCCGTCTTCCCCTGGCTCTCGGCTTCCGCCGCCAGCTGAACGCTCGTATCGGCGTCGCGGTGCGCCGGTACTACCGATCGGTGGCGCGGCACCACGACCCGTTCCTCGAGGTGGTGCTCGACGTGCCGACGTCCAGCACGGGCACGGACATTGC
>JAICZD010000271.1 GCA_025933855.1 Modestobacter sp.
CAGCGCCTCGCGGATCTCCGGGTCACTGGGGCGGCCGTGCCGCTGGATCAGGTCATGGGCGGCGATCAGCAGGCCGGGGGTGCAGAAGCCGCACTGGACGGCGCCGGCGTCCAGAAAGGCCTGCTGCACCGGATGCAGCGCCTCGACACCGGTCATCCCCTCGACCGTGCCGACCTGCCGGCCTTCGGCCTGCCCCGCGGCGACCAGGCAGGCGCAGACCGGCATCCCGTCCAGGTAGACGGTGCAGGAGCCGCACTCGCCCTGCTCGCAGGCGTTCTTCGACCCGGGCAGGCCCATCCGCTCGCGCAGGACGTAGAGCAGGCTCTCGCCCTCCCAGACGTCGTCCACCTGCTGCTCGGCACCGTTCACGGTGCAGGTCAGGCGCATGTCAGGCCCCCTCCTGGTAGTCGGCCCACGCCCACGTCAGCGCCCGGCGGGCCATCACCGACAGCGCATGCAGCCGGTAGCGGGCGGTGCCCCGCACGTCGTCGATGGGCGATGCCGCCTCGGCGACCAGCTCGCCGAACCGGCGGGCGGTCCCCGGCGGCAACTCCGCCCGGGTGTCCCAGAGACCGGCGGCGGTCAGCTCGCCGGCCAGGAAGCGCTCGGCGGCGGGAGCGCGCCGCGGTGTCGGCGCGGCCGACCCGATGCCGGTGCCGACCGCCCGGCGGTCGGGGTGCAACGCCAGGCCGAACGCGGCGACGGCGATCACCATCGCGTTGCGGGTGCCGATCTTGCTGTACTGCTGCGGGCCGCTCGGCGGGGTGATCAGGACGGCGGTGATGAGCTCGTCCGGGTCCATCGCGGTGCGCTTGACCCCGGTGAAGAAGTCGGTGACCGGGATCCGCCGGCTGCCGCGGAGCGACGCCACCTCCACCACCGCGTCGGCGGCCAGCAGCGCCGGGTGCGCGTCGCCGGCCGGTGAGGCGGTGGCCAGGTTGCCGCCGACCGTGCCGCGGTTGCGGATCTGCGGGGAACCGATCGTCCGCGCGGCCATCGCCAGACCGGGCAGCCGGTCGCCGAGCTCGGTGATCACCCGGGTGTAGCTGACCCCGGCCCCCAGCCGGACGGCGCCGTCCTCGGTGCTCCAGTCCTGCAGCTCGCCGACCCGGGTGAGGTCCAGCAGCCGGGACGGGCGCAGGTGGCCGAAGTTGATGCCGACCATGACGTCGGTCCCCCCGGCGATCGCGACGGCATCGGGGTGGGCGGACCGCATCTGCAGCGCCTCGTCCCACGTCCGGGGTCGCAGGAACTCCATGCACGCTCCTCGTCACTGGCCATCCGGCCGACGCCGGCGGACGATCACGCTAGCCGCGTTCGGCCTCCCGCGGTGCGGGGCCGGTACGCGCCTCGATCGTCGGAGTGAGGCGGGGCTGTCTCGACGCCGACGTGCCCTCGCCGATCGAGCGGCGTCCGAGGATCCTGGTAGCCACCGCATTCCACAGCGGGGATGTGCCGGACGGAGGAGTTGACCACCGATGAGCACCGACCTGGGCACGGACGCCGTGGCCTGCGAGGACAGCCCCGCCCCCCAGCTGCCCAACTCGTCGCGGATCGGCCTGATCGTGCCGAGCTCGAACACCACCATGGAGACCGAGCTGCCGGAGCTCTTCCGCCGGCAGGGGGAGGCCACCGGGCATCGCTACACCTTCCACTCGGCCCGGGCAGGGATGAAGCAGGTCAACCGGGAGGAGCTGCTCGCGATGGTCGGCAAGGCCGCCGACTGCGCGACCGCCGTCTCCGATGCCGACGTCGACGTGATCGCCTACGCCTGCCTGGTCGCCGTCATGGCGCAGGGGCCGGGTGCGCACAAGGAGTCCGAGCAGGCCATCGCCGAGGCGGCCCGGGACAACGGGCACCCCGCGGAGGTGGTCAGCAGCGCCGGTGCCCTGGTGCGCACCCTGCAGGTGATCGGTGCCCACCGGGTCGCCATGGTGACGCCCTACATGGCCCCGCTGACCCAGCTGGTGCGGGAGTACATCGAGGCGGAGGGGATCGAGGTCGTCGACGCGGTGGCCCTCGAGGTGCCCGACAACCTCGCGGTCGGCCGGCTGGACCCCGAGGGCCTGCCGGAGATCGCGCGCGGCCTGAAGCGGGAGGGCGCCGAGGCGATCGTGCTGTCGGCCTGCGTGCAGATGCCCTCGCTGGCAGCCGTGCAGCGGGTCGAGGACGAGCTCGGCCTGCCGGTCGTCACGGCGGCGACGGCCACCACCTTCGAGGTGCTGCGTGCCCTGGGCCACTCCCCGGCGATCCCCGGCGCCGGGCGGCTGCTGACCGGGGCGATGTGAGCCCGGGTGGGTCCGGCTGCCTCCTTCGCCGGACCCACCCGTCGCGACACGGCGCCACCCGGTCGGCAGGATGCGCCCGTGAGGACCGCTGACCTGCTCGTGCACGACGCCGAACTGATCGCCACCGTCGACGACGACCGGCGCGAGATTCCCGGCGGATGGGTCGCGGTCACCGACGGCGTGGTCAGCGGCGTCGGCGGCGCGGCCGACCCGCAGCCACCGGCCACCCGGAGGGTCGACGCCCGCGGCTGCCTGGTGACCCCCGGGCTGGTCAACACCCACCACCACCTGTACCAGAACCTGACCCGCGCCTACGCCCCGGCGCTGACCGGCGGCCTGTTCGACTGGCTGGTCACGCTGTACCCGCTGTGGGCCCGGCTGGACGAGGAGGCCGCCCACGTCAGCGCCTACGTCGGGCTCACCGAGCTCGCACTGTCGGGCTGCACGACCAGCAGCGACCACCTCTACGTGCACCCGCGCGGGACCGGTGACCTCATCTCCGCGGAGGTGGCCGCCGCCCGGGAGCTCGGGGTCCGCTTCACCGCCACCCGCGGCTCGATGTCGCTGTCGGTCAAGGACGGCGGCCTGCCGCCGGACTCGGTCGTGCAGGACGACGACGAGATCCTGGCCGACTCGCAGCGGCTGGTGGCGGCGCACCACGACCGGTCGCCGACCGCGCTGACCCGGATCGCGCTGGCGCCCTGCTCCCCGTTCAGCGTGTCGACCGCGCTGATGACCCGCACCGCGGAGCTGGCCGAGGCCCTCGACGTCCGGCTGCACACCCACCTCGCCGAGACGCGGGACGAGGACGCATTCTGCCTGCAGACGTTCGGCCGCCGTCCGGTCGACTACCTGGCCGACGTCGGCTGGATGTCCGACCGGACCTGGCTGGCGCACGTGGTCTGGCCCGACCCGGGCGAGGTCACCCGGCTGGGCGCGGCGGGGGTGGGGGCGGCGCACTGCCCGTCCTCGAACATGATCCTGGGGAGCGGGCTGGCCCCGGTCGCCGAGCTGCGGGCCGCCGGCGCACCGGTCGGGCTGGGCGTGGACGGGTCGGCGTCGGCGGACTCCGCGTCGCTGTGGCTGGAGGCCCGCACGGCGCTGCTGCAGGGCAAGCTCCGGCACGGTGCGGCCGCGATGTCCGCCCGCGATGCGCTGGAGATCGCCACCCGCGGCGGTGCCGCGTGCCTGGGCCGCGCCGGGGAGGTGGGCCAGCTGTCGGCGGGCGCCTGCGGCGACCTCGCGGTATGGCCGCTGGACGGCGTCCGGTTCGCCGGGGCGCTGTCCGACCCGGTCGAGGCGTGGCTGCGCTGCGGGCCGGTGTCGGCGCGGCACACCGTCGTCGGCGGCCGGTTCGTCGTGCAGGACGGCGTTCCGGTGCACCGCGGGCTGGACGAGCAGCTCGCCGTCCACCGGCGGGTGTCGCAGCGGCTGCAGGCCGCCCGCTGACCCGCCAGGCCCCCGGACTTGGCCCGGCCCGGCCCGGCCCAGCCCCCGGTCTTTATCCCGATAAAGTCCGGGAGCTCGGGCCGTCAGCCGGCGAGCTCGCCGCGGGCCACCGACAGACCCGAGTGCGTCGGGTTCCCGTCCAGCGGCTCGACCGAGACGTCCACCAGCGGATACGCGGAC
>JAICZD010000212.1 GCA_025933855.1 Modestobacter sp.
CGGGTTCGACGACGTCACGAACGGATACGTGCCGTGGTCGACGTCCAGCAGGGTGCCCTGGGAACCCTCCAGCAGGACCCACTCGCCGGCGTCGAGCGCGTTGCCCAGCAGCAGCCGGGTGTCGACGATCCGGTGCTTCAGCTGGTCGGCGTACCCCGCGTACTCGGCGACCACCTCGTCGACGTCGATGGCCTTGCGGTTGTAGACCTTGACCAGCACCTGGTTCTTCTCCTGCAGCGTGCCCTCGAGCTTCTGCCGCAGGATGGAGAGGTCCAGCAGGTCCTGCGCGCGGATGCCGACGCGGGCCACCTTGTCGCCGTAGGCCGGGCCGATGCCCCGCCCGGTGGTGCCGATCTTCCGCTTGCCGAGGAACCGCTCGGACACCCGGTCCAGCGCCCGGTGGTGCGGCATGATCAGGTGCGCGTCGGAGGAGATCACCAGCCGCGTGGTGTCCACCCCGCGTTCCGCCAGCCCGGCGAGCTCCCCGATGAGCACCTCCGGGTCGACGACGACGCCGTTGCCGATCACCGGGGTGCAGCCGGGGGTGAGGATCCCGGAGGGGATCAGGTGCAGCGCGTACCGCTCGCCGTCCGGGGTGATCACCGTGTGACCGGCGTTGTTGCCGCCCTGGTAGCGCACGACGTAGGGCACCCGACCGCCGAGCAGGTCCGTGGCCTTGCCCTTGCCCTCGTCGCCCCACTGGGCACCGATCAGCACCACTGCCGGCATCGGGGATGTCTCCTCGCTCGTGTGCATCGCACCGGCAGAGCACCGGCTGGCCAGATGGCAGGGTAACGGCATGCCGGCCCGACGCTTCGACCTGCGCGGCCTGGCCACCGATCAGGGCCCGTCCCGTCGGCACGTCGCCTCGGTGGTGGACGTCGCCGAGGAGGTGGTGGTGCAGGGGCCGGTGCAGGCGCTGGCCGCGGTGCTGGCCCGGCTGTGGCGCACCGAGCGCCTCCCTGCCGTCCCGGTGGGCTGGGAACCGGCGGAGGACCCGCTCTCCCGCGGGCTGGCCCGCGCACTGGCGCTCGGCTCCGGCGCGGAACGGGAGCTGCCGCTGGTCCGCGACGACCACGGCGGCGTGCTGCTCTCGGCCGGGCGGCTGATGGCCGCCGGAAGCCCGGGCGGCGTGCGGGGGGCGCTGGGCCGGCGGTTCGGCGCCCAGGCCCACCACGACGACGCTCGGATCGCCGACGGCCCGATCACCCGGATCGACGTGCACCCGGACTGGACCGCGGTGGACGCCATCCGGGTCGCCGTGGTGACCCTGCCGCTGCGGCCGGTGCGGCGGACCAGCGGCCGTGCCCTGCAGGTGGCCTGCGACCCCGCGCTGGTGGTGCGCGACGGGGTGCTGTTCGACCGCGAGGTCACCCGCTGGACCTGGTACGCCGACGACCGCGTCCGCTGGCGCCTGCGACCCTGAATCGACACGACCCGCCCGCGGCTACCCCGCGGTGGGAGCCGGCGCCGGGTGGTGGGTGGCGCGCAGGCTCGCCCCGGGCGCGCGGCGCCCGGGGTGAGCCCGCGTCAGGTGAAGACGCTCACCCCGCCCGGCCCGACCAGCAGCCCGACGACGATCAGCACGATCCCCCACAGCAGCTGTCCTCGGACGATCGCGAAGATCCCCGCGATCACGAGAACGACGGCCAGGATCCACAGCAAGGTGACCATGACTCCACCTCTCCTCCCGGAGCGACGTCCCGATGACGTCGACCGGAGGCAGACGGTAGCCCCGGGGAGCCCGCTGGGCATCCCGGACGATCATGCGACTTCCCTGTTCAGGCCGACAGTGACGGATCGCAGTCGCGCAGCAACTCGGTGAGGCGCTCCTGCTCCGCCACCTCACCGATCGCCTCGGCGGCCTTGGCCAGCACCGTGACGCAGCGCAGGAAGCCCCGGTTGGGCGCGTGCGACCAGGGCACCGGTCCGAAGCCCTTCCAGCCGTTGCGTCGCAGCGCGTCCAGACCCCGGTGGTAGCCGGTGCGGGCGTAGGCGTAGGCCTCGATCGTGCGGCCGCCCGCCAGGGCCCGCTCGGCCAGCGCCGCCCACGCCGCGCTGGACGTCGGGTGGGCGGCGGCCACCTCGGCGGGGTCGGTGCCCGCCGCCAGGGCGTCGTCGGCGCCCGGGTCGCCGGGCAGCAGGGTGGCCGGCGGCTCACCGAGCAGGTTGGAGTGGGCGTGCGGCACGACGGTTCTCCTCGAGGTTCTGCCCGGCGGAGCCGGCCGGGTCACTCTGCCCGGCGGAGCCGGCCGGGTCACTCTGCCCGGCGGAGCCGGCCGGGTCGGACTGCCGGCGAGCCGGTCGGACCGCTCAGCCCGCCTGCGACGTGCCGGCCGACAGCAGGTCCTCGCAGGCCCGCACCACCCGGTCGGCCATGCCGGTCTCGGCGAGCTTCATGTAGGTGCGCGGGTCGTAGGCCTTCTTCACCCCGACCTCCCCGTCGACCTTCAGCACGCCGTCGTAGTTGGTGAACATGTGCCCGACGATCGGCCGGGTGAACGCGTACTGGGTGTCGGTGTCGACGTTCATCTTCACCACGCCGTAGGACAGCGCCTCCCGGATCTCCTCCAGTGCCGATCCCGACCCGCCGTGGAAGACCAGGTTGAACGGCTTCGCGCCGTCCCCGAGGCCGAACTCCTCGGCGACGACGGTCTGGCCGCGCTCGAGCACCTCGGGCCGGAGCTTGACGTTGCCCGGCTTGTACACTCCGTGCACGTTGCCGAAGGTGGCCGCCAGCAGGTAGACGCCCTTCTCCCCCAGCCCGATCGCCTGGGCGGTGCGCACGAAGTCGCCGTCGGCGGTGTACAGCTTCTCGTTGATCTCGTGGGCGACGCCGTCCTCCTCGCCGCCCACCACGCCGATCTCGAGCTCCAGCACGATCCTGGCCGAGGCGCACTTCTCGATGAGCTCCTGGGCGATCTCCAGGTTCTCGGTCAGCTCGATCGCCGACCCGTCCCACATGTGCGACTGGAACAGCGGCGCCCGGCCGGCGTCCACCCGCTCCTGCGAGATCGCGATCAGCGGCCGCACGTAGCTGTCCAGCTTGTCCTTCGGGCAGTGGTCGGTGTGCAGCGCCACCTGGATCGGATAGCGCTCGGCCACCACATGGGCGAACTCGGCCAGCGCGACCGCGCCGGTGACCATCTCCTTCACCCGGGTACCCGAGCCGAACTCCGCCCCGCCCGTGGAGAACTGGATGATCCCGTCGCTGCCGGCATCGGCGAAGCCGCGCAGCGCGGCGTTGATCGTCTCCGACGACGTGCAGTTGATGGCCGGATAGGCGAAGCCACCCTCCTTCGCCCGGCTGATCATGTCGGCGTACACCTCGGGGGTCGCGATGGGCATCCGGAGCACTCCTGGCGTTGGGGTCGGCGGCTGTGCTGGCCGTCAGTATCGCGTTCCCCGCCGACCCGTGGGGTGCCAGGGCGGCAGAACTTCGGCGGGCTGCCGGCTGGACCCTGTTCGACGCGGTCCGCGCAGCGCAGCAGGTGCTCCGACGGACGCCGTCCGCCGGCTCCGGTCAGCTCTGCGCGGACAGGCCGCCGACCGCCGCCAGGTCGCCGACGTGCGCCCGGCGGAACATCTTGCCCGGGTTCAGCAGGCCGCCGGGGTCGAGCGCCTGCTTGATCGCCTGGTGAACCGACAGCGACACCGGTCCGATCTCCCGCTCCAGCCAGTCGGCCTTCAACGTGCCCACCCCGTGCTCGCCGGTGACCGTGCCGCCCAGCGACAGCCCGAGCTCCAGGATGGCGTCGAAGGCGGCGAAGGCGCGCGTTCGCTGGTCGGCGTCGGCGGCGTCGAAGACGACGGTCGGGTGCATGTTGCCGTCACCGGCGTGGCCCACCACCCCGATCACCAGCCCGGCGTCGGCGGCGACCGCCACGCAGCCGTCGATGAACGTGGCCACCTGCGAGCGCGGCACCGCCACGTCGTCGAGGAGCACGCTGCCCAGCCGCTCGAGTGCCGGCAGCGCCATCCGCCGCGCGGCCATCAACAGGTCGCCCTCGGCCGGGTCGTCGGTGGAGTGCACGAAGTCGGCCCCGGCCTCCTCGCACAGCCGGGTCAGCAGCGCGATCTCCGCGGTGGCCGCCGCGCCGCCGCTGTCGGACTGGGCCAGCACCAGCGCCGCCGCGTCCCGGTCCAGGTCGGCCTTCATCACGTCGTCCACAGCGCGGATGCAGGTCCGGTCCATCACCTCCAGCATGCTGGGGACCAGGCCGCTGGTGACCACGGACTCGACGACCTGGCCGGTCTGCGCGCTGGTCGGGAAGCTGGCGACCAGGGTGACCGGCGCGGCCGGCGCGGGCCGCAGGGCCACGGTGGCCTCGGTGATCACGCCCAGGGTGCCCTCGGACCCCACGAACAACCGGGCCAGGTCGTAGCCGGCCACGCCCTTGACCGTGCGCCGGCCGGTGCGCAGGACCCGCCCGTCGGCGAGCACCACCTCCAGGCCGAGCACGTAGTCGGTGGTGACCCCGTACTTCACGCAGCACAGCCCGCCGGAGTTCACCGCGAGGTTGCCGCCGAGGGTGCACCAGTCGTAGCTGGCCGGGTCCGGCGGGTAGAACAGCCCGTGCGCGCGGACGGCGTCCCGCAGCGTCTTGTTGACCACCCCGGGCTGGACGACGGCGAGCCGGTCGGCGGGAGCGACCTCCAGGACGGCGTCCATCCGGGTCGTCACCAGGGTGATGCAGCCGTCCACCGCGTTGGCGGCGCCGACCAGGCCGGAGCCGGCGCCGCGGGGCACGACCGGCACCCCGTGCCGGGAGGCGACCTGCATCACCGCGGACACCTCGGCGGTGCTGCGGGGCAGGACCACCGCGGCGGGCATCCCGGCCTCGGCGAGCATCGCCTGGTCACGGGCGTAGGCGGCGGTCACGTCCGGGTCGGTGAGCACGCTGTCCGGGCCGAGTGCCCCGATCAGCTCACCGACCCACGGCGGGGTGAGAGTGGTCACCCTGCGCACGGTACGTCGGGATCCCCGGCGCGGGCACCAGGGAGGTCACAGCCGGCACCCGTACCCTGCGCAGCGATGAGCATCCTGGCGGCGCCGGCAATCCTGGACGCGACCTTCTACCTGAACACCTTCGGGCTGATCGGGGTCCTCCTGGTGATCTTCGCGGAGTGCGGCCTGCTGGTCGGCTTCTTCCTGCCGGGGGACTCGCTGCTGTTCTCCGCCGGCCTGGTCGCGGCCGGCGGCATCGCCGGGATCAGCCTCGCCCCGCTGTGGGTGCTGCTCCTGCTGCTGCCGATCGCCGCGATCGCCGGCAACCTGGTCGGCTACTGGATCGGCCTGCGCGCCGGGCCGGCGGTGTTCAACCGGCCGGACTCCCGGCTGTTCCGTGCCGAGTACGTGGACCGCGCGCACACCTTCTTCGAACGCAACGGATCGCGCACCATCCTGCTCGCCCGGTTCGTGCCGATCGTGCGCACCTTCGCCACCGTGATGGCCGGCGCGTCCCGGATGAACTTCCGCCGCTACGCCCTCTACTCGGTGATCGGCGGGATCGTCTGGGCGGCCGGGGTGACGTTGCTGGGCTACTGGCTCGGCCAGGTCCGGCTGGTCCGCGACCACCTGGAGATCTTCATCCTGGCCGTCGTGGTGGTGTCGCTGATCCCGGTCGGCCTGGAGTTCCTGCGCACCCGCCGGCAGAGCCGCACCGACCTGGCGTAGTAGAAGGACCCTCCTGCCCCCCACCCCTCGCAAGCTCGCGGCGGGTCCCTGCAGAAGGGCCCCACGCCCCCCACCCCTCGCAAGCTCGCGGCGGGTCCCTGCAGAAGGGCCTCATGCCCCCCACCCCTCGCAAGCTCGCGGCGGGTCCCTGCAGAAGGGCCTCACGCCCCCCACCCCTCGCAAGCTCGCGGCGGGTCCCTGCAGAAGGGCCTCACGCCCCCCACCCCTCGC
>JAICZD010000019.1 GCA_025933855.1 Modestobacter sp.
ACCCTGGCCGGGATCGCCGCGGCGCAGGGTGTGGCCGGCGGCTGGGAGGCGCTCTACGCGCTCAACAGCAGCACGGTCTCCGACCCGAACGCGATCTACGCCGGGCAGGTGCTCGTCCTGTGATGCCACGGGGCAGCCGCGGCGGCGCCGCGGCTGCCCCGTCTCGGATCGTCCCTCCTACCGTGCCAACGTCCGCAGCAGGAAGTCGCCGAACACCGCGGCGTCAGCGCCGAGCGCGACGTCGCAGTTGGGCTCCTTGCCGCCCCGGAAGTACGCGTCGATCACGGTCCGCCCCACGGTGAGCGCGCCGGCGGTCTCCACGTCGACGTGCAGCCGGTGGACGTCGAGCACCTCCCGCTGCACGAGGTAGGCCACGCACAGGGCGTCGTGCACCGGAGCGCTCTCCCGGACGGCCATCGGCTGGGTCGCGTCGTAGCCGGTGATGCGCCGGTCGATGAGCGCGGCGGCGGCCTCACCGGCCGGCGTGCCCAGTGCGGCCAGCGCCCGGCACTGCTCGCGTGACACCAGCGCCTGGTGGGTGGCATCCAGCGGCACGAGGGTGATCCGGCGGAACCCGGCGGCGAGGACGGCGGCGGCCGCCTCCGGGTCGGCCCAGATGTTGAACTCCGCCGACGGGGTCGCGTTGCCCTTGACGTTGCCGCCGCCCATGATCACCACCTCCGGAACGGCGTCGACCATCCGGGGCTCGATCGCGATGGCGGCGGCGATGTTGCTCAGCGGACCCACCGGGACCAGCGCGATCTCCTCGGTGGTCGACCGGTAGGTCTCGACCAGGAACTCCACCGCCCCCTGGCCCTGCTTCCGGCTGGTCGCCGGCGGCAGCGGCAGCTCGCGCCCGTGGATGTTGCTGTTCGGATTGACCGCCGCGTTCCGCGGCACCGGGAAGTCCGGCCGCACGAGAGGCCGCCGCAGCCCCTCGTGCACCGGGACCTCGGAGCGGCCGATGTGGTCCAGGACCCGCAACGTGTTGTCGGTGCAGTACTGCACCTCGACGTTGCCGTTCACCGTCGTGACCGCCACCAGGTCCAGCTCCGGGTGCAGGGCGGCCAGCATGATGGCCACCGCATCGTCGGTGCCGGTGTCGCAGTCGAGGATCAGCTTCCGAGCCATGGGACGACCCTTCGTCAGGAGGCGCTCGCGGGCGGGGGGACGGTCAGCGCGCGCAGGCGCGGTGCAGCATGGCCAGGAACCGCTCCCGGTCCGCTGCGAGGACGACCTGGACGTTCGCGGGCCGGCCGGTCACGCCGAGGTGGTCGACCACGGTCATCCCGGCGGTCTGCGTGCCGGTGGTCTCCACCGCCACCGGCCGGTGCACCACCTCGGTCGCCACCGCCGGATCGATGGCCACGGCCACGGTGACCGGGTCCGGCAGGTCGAACCCGTCGAGCTGGGTCACCGTCCGGCAGAACTCGACCAGCCGGCGCTGGATGGCGGCGCAGAACTCCCCGCGCGGTCCCAGCGCCGCGAGCTGCTCGGCGTCCGCGGGGGTCAGCGTCGCGTCGTTGCGTGAGACGTCCCAGCCGACCATCTCCAGCGGCATCCCCGACCGGAAGACGATGTCGGCCGCCTCCGGGTCGACGTAGACGTTGAACTCCGCGGCCGGTGTCACGTTCCCCGTCCCGTCGCCCGTGCCGGCCATCATCACGACCCTGCGGAAGAGCCCGGCGATGTCCGGGGCCGTGCGCAGCGCCAGGGCCAGGTTCGTCAGCGGCCCCAGCGTCACGAGGGTGATCTCGCCGGGGAAACGACGGGCCAGGTCGACGAGGACGTCGACGGCATGTCCGGGCGCCGGCACGCCGCCGGTCAGCGGCAGGCCGATGTCCCCCATGCCGTCGGCGCCGTGCACGTCGTGGGCGAAGACGTGCTCGCGCACCAGCGGCCGGTCGGCTCCGGCGTGCACCGGCACCGTCGACCCGCACAGGTCCCGGGTGTAGATCGCGTTCTGCACCCCCATCTCCATCGGCACGTTCCCGGAGACGACGGTGATGGCGAGGACGTCGACGTCGTCGTCCATCAGCGCCAGCACCAGGGCCACGGCGTCGTCGGACCCGGTGTCCGTGTCGATGATCATGCGCTGCATGCGGCGTTCCTATGCGTGCCGGGGCAGTTGCGCAAGGCGGAGGGCTACCGCGTCCCTCCGGCGCGCAGGCCGTTGACCAGCGGTCACGCGACCTGCTACACACTCCGGGCCCGCGCACACCGGCTGCTCCCCGCCCGGTACGAAGGGGAACGCCGATGCCCGACCGCCACGAGTCCGTGCCCGTCTCGACGGTGCTCGGCCCCGTGCCGTCCGGCGAGCTCGGCATGACCCTGCCGCACGAGCACCTGTTCAACGACCTGTCCGAGGCCCTGTACCCGGGGGTGCGGCCCTTCTCGGCGGCGCTGGCCGGTGCCACCGTGACACCCGGGCTCGCCTGGCTGCTGCGGGAGGACCCCTACGCCTGCGCGGACAACTGCGGGTTCGACGAGCGCGACCTGGACACCGTGGTCGCGGAGCTGGCGGTCTTCACCCGCGCCGGCGGCCGCACGGTCGTGAACAACACCACCGGCTCGGGCCGCAACCCGGCCGCGCTGGTCCGGGTCGCGGAGGCCACCGGCCTCAACGTGGTGATGGCCGGCGGGTGGTGCCTGTCGCACGGCGACGACCACTCGCTGGGCGAGGAGGACGTACCCGGCATGGTGACCGAGCTGGTCGGCGAGATCCGGGACGGCGTGCAGCTGGCGGACGGGCGCACCGTGCCGGTCGGCGTGATCGGTGAGATCGGGGTCGGGCCGCGGTTCACCCCGGCTGAGCACGCCACGCTGGTGGCCTCCTGCCTGGCGCAGGTGCAGACCGGGGTGCCGCTGCTCGTCCACCTGCCCGGCTGGCAGCGCCGGGCGCACGAGGTCGTGGACATCGTCCTCGAGCACGGTGTGGACCCCGCCGCCGTGGTGCTCTGCCACATGGACCCGTCCGGCAAGGACACCGCGTACCAGCGGGAGGTCGCCGCTCGCGGCGTCTGGCTCGAGTTCGACATGATCGGCATGCCGTTCAACTTCCCCGGCGAGGGCCAGTCGCCGTCGGTCGAGGACACCGTCGAGGCGGTCCGCGGTCTGGTCGCCGACGGCCACGGCGACCGGCTGCTGCTGTCCCACGACGTCTTCCTCAAAGCCATGTGGACCCGCAACGGTGGCAACGGGTACGGCTACGTTGCCACCGCCTTCCTGCCCCGGCTGGTCGAGGCCGGGGTTCCCGCAGCCACCGCCCACGACCTCGTCACGGCCAACCCCGCGGAGCTGTTCGTCTGCGCCGCGCGGTCGGTCGCCGTCCCGGGGTAGGGCTCGTCGGAGAGGCAGGTCCATGGCCAGGGTGCTGGTGGTCGGTGAGTCGTGGTTCGTCTACTCGGTCCACCAGAAGGGGTTCGACGCCTTCTACACGTCCGTGTACGAGGAGGGCGGCACGGTGTTCCTGCAGGCCCTGCGCGACCGGGGTCACGAGGTCACCTACGTGCCGTCGCACCAGATCCACGAGCGGGTGCCGGCCACGGCCGAGGATTTCGCGGCGTTCGACGTGGTCGTCATCTCCGACGTCGGCGCGAACAGCTTCCAGCTGCCGCCGCAGACGTTCGCGTCCTCGGTGCCGGCGCCGGACAAGTCCGAGCTCGTCCGGGCCCATGTCGAGGGCGGTGCCGGGCTGCTCATGGTGGGCGGCTACCTAACCTTCAGTGGCATCGACGCGAAGGCACGCTGGGGGCGGACCCCGCTCGCCGCGGCGCTCCCGGTGCAGGTGCTGGACCGGGACGACCGGGTCGAGCTGCCGGCCGGCGTGCCGCCCCGGGTGGTGGCCGAGCACGACGTCGTCGCCGGGCTCGATCCGACCTGGCCGGCGCTGCTGGGGCTCAACGAGCTGGTCCCCAAGCCGGGCAGCACGGTGGTCGCCGAGTGCGGCGAGCACCCGCTGCTGGTGCTGGGCACGTACGGGTCGGGTCGCTCGGCGGCCTTCGCCTCCGACATCGCGCCGCACTGGGCGCCGCCGCCGTTCCTGGAGTGGACCGGCTACCCCGAGCTCTGGGACCGGGTCGTCAGCTGGCTCGCCGGGTCGTGACCGCGCCGGCGGACGGCGGGGCGGACGCCGACGTCCGGCTGCGCCGGATGCCGAAGGTCGAGCTGCACTGCCACCTCGAGGGCTGCGTGCGGCCGGGGACCTTCCTGGAGCTCGCCCGGGCGCACGGGGTGCCGCTGCCCACGACGGATCCCGAGCGGGTCTACGCGTACACGGACATGGCGAGCTTCCTGGCCGTCTTCGAGCGGCTCGCGGCCGCGGTGGTCACCCGCGACGACGTCCGGCGGATCAGCTACGAGGCGCTGGTGGACGCCGCCCGCGGATCGGCGGTCGTGTACCGGGAGATGTTCGTCAACCCGACGCTGCATCCCACCCTGCCCTACGACGAGTTGCTGGCCGGCATCACCGAAGGCGTGCACGAGGCACGCCGGGACACCGGGATCGTGACCCGGCTGATTCCGTCGGTGTACCGGGCGCACAGCCCCGCGGCGGCGGCGGACATGGTCCGGGCCGTGGCCCGCGGGGATCGCGACCTCGTGGTCGGGATCGGCATGGACGGTGACGAGACCGCCGGGCCACCGGCATCGTTCACCGAGGCCTACGCCCTCGCCCGGGACGCCGGCCTGCAGGTGACGGCGCACGCGGGTGAGCGGTTCGGCGCCGAGGAGGTCCGGACCTGCCTGGACCTGCTCGGGTGCACCCGGATCGACCACGGTTACGGCCTGCTGCAGGACGCCGAGCTGCTGGCCCGGGTGCGGGACACCGGCACCCATGTCACCTGCGCGTGGCTGTCGACCACCTACAACTACCGCGGCCCGGCGGACACGCACCCGATCCGCCTGCTGCACGACGCCGGCGTGCGCATCTCCCTGGGCAGCGACGACCCGGCGCTGGGCGGAACCGACCTGGCCGGCGACTACCGGGCGGTGAGCGCGCGGCTGGGGCTGACCGCCGACGACCTCGCCCGGCAGAACCACGCCGCGCTGGACGCCGCCTGGCTGCCGGCGGAGGAGAAGGCGGCCGTCCGGGCCCGGCTGGAGGACGCCGGCGGTTGATGCCCGGTCAGGGCCGCCCGCCCAGCCGGCGGACGGCGCGCCCGGCCACGGAGGTGCCGGCGGCCGCGGCGCCGACCGGGTCCAGCCCCCGGCGCCAGCCGTCCAGGTAGCCGGCGCAGAAGGCGTCGCCCGCGCCGGTGGGGTCCACCGCCGTGCACCGCTGCGCGGGCACGGTGACCGGGCGCCGGCCCCGGGTGGCCACGACGCAGCCCTCGCCGTCGAGCGTCACCACCACGGTGCCGTAGGAGGCGGTGAGCCGCTCGGCGGCCTGCCGCGGGTCCGCGGTGCCGGCCAGGACGGCGGCCTCGTCCCGGTTGGGGAAGCAGAACTCCGCGCCCGACGTCCAGGACCGGAACTGCTCCGCCCCGACGTCGCGGAGGAACGCCACCGAGCTGGGATCGACCGAGACCGGCACCTGCAGCCGGCGGGCCCGGGCCAGCAGGTCCAGCGCGGCGGCCCGGACACCGGGCTCGAAGAAGGAGTACCCGGTCAGGTGCAGGAGGGAGGCCTCCGCCAGCAGCCCGGCGGGCAGGTCGGCTGCGGTGAGCGCCAGGTTCGCGGCCC
Source organism: Modestobacter sp. (assembly GCA_025933855.1). Lineage (GTDB taxonomy): Bacteria > Actinomycetota > Actinomycetes > Mycobacteriales > Geodermatophilaceae > Modestobacter. The sequence continues at coordinate 5,683 of JAICZD010000019.1, forward strand.
GGTCGACCAGCATCGTCCGCCGTCCGGCGTCGTCCAGGACGACGACGATGGTGCCGGTCTCCCGCTCGGGGTCGACCGTCAGGTGCGGCTCGACGCCGAAACCCGCGAGGTGGTCGGCGTGGAAGGCCCGGTCGTCCGCCCCGACCCGGCCGACGAAGCTGACGGCCGCGCCGAGCGAGCCGAGCCACGCGGCCAGGTTCGCCGCCGAGCCGCCGGGCCGCCGCACGATCTCCGCGCGGGTGTCCGAGTCCGGTGTCACCGGCCCGAGCGGGCGGACCAGCACGTCGTTGATGACGTCGCCCACCACGACGATGCGGCGCCGACCGGTCACGGTCGGTCGCGCTGTGCCCAGGCGGTCGCGATCTCGGCGCCCAGGGTGATGTTGGCGACCGCGATGTCGATGTTGACCTCCAGGCTGGCGCCGTGGGTGTGCTGCTGGAAGTAGGCCAGCAGGAACGGGGTCACCGCCTTGCCGGTCACCCGCTCGCGGTGCGCCGCGGCGAGCGCGTCGGCGAGGACGCGGTCGTGCAGGCCCGGATCGAGCTGGCGGCTGGGCGGCAGCGGGTTGGCCACCAGGACGGCGGACTGCAGTCCCAGGGCGTCCTGCTGCGCCATCACGGCCGCGATCTCCTCGGCCGACTCCACCCGCCAGTCGATGTCGCTGCCGGAGTCGCTGACGTAGAAGGCGGGGTACCGCGACGTCCGGTACCCCAGCACGGGAACCCCCAGGGTCTCCAGCCGCTCCAGGGTGGCCCGGATGTCGAGGATGGACTTGACGCCCGCCGACACGACCGTGACGGGGAGCCGGGACAGCGCCGTCAGGTCCGCGGACTCGTCGAAGGACTCCGCGGCGCGGCGGTGCACGCCGCCCAGGCCCCCGGTGGAGAACACCCGGATGCCCGCGCGGGCGGCGAGCAGCGCGGTCGCGGCCACCGTGGTGGCGCCGGTGATCCCCTGCACCATCGCCACGGCCAGGTCCCGCCCGGACACCTTGATCACGGCCGGGTCCTCCGCGATGCGGGTCAGCCCGTCCTCGTCCAGCCCGATCCGTGGCACGCCGTCCACCACGGCGATCGTCGCCGGGGTCACCCCGCGGTCGACGAGCACCTGCTCGAACCGGCGCGCGGCCGCCAGGTTCTGCGGGCGCGGAAAGCCGTGCGAGATGATCGTGGACTCCAGGGCCACGACCGGACGGCCGGACTCCAGCGCCGCGGCGACGGCATCGGACACGACCAGCGGGGACGGGCTCATCGAACGGTTCTCCTCCAGGTGTGGGGCGTCAGCTGCCCGACGTCAACGCAACGTCGCGCCGGCGTCGAGCACCAGCTGCGTCCCGGTGACGTACCGGGCCTCCGGCGAGCACAGCCAGCGGATCGCCGCGGCCACGTCCAGCGGTTCCATCCGGTGGATCGGCATGGGCAGCTCGAGTGCGCCACCGACTCCCGGCGCGGTCGCCTGCCAGTGCTCGGCGGCCGGGTTCTGCGTCATCTCGGTGCCGGTGCCGCCGGGGTGGACGACGTTCACCCGGATGCTGTCCCCGGCCACCTCCAGTGCCAGGCTCTTCATCAGCCCGATGACGCCGTTCTTCGCCGCGGCGTAGTGGCCGATGGTGGGCACCGGCTTCACCGCGGCGGTGGAGCCGACCATGACGATGGAGCCGCCCCGGCCGGTGCGCAGCATCGCCGGGATCGCGGCCCGGCAGGTGTTCCAGGTGCCGGTGAGCACGACGTCGATCATCGTCTGCCACTGCTCGGGTGTGGCCTGCCAGGTGGTGGCCGGCCAGCTGGCGACCCCCGCGTTCGCCACGACGACGTCCAGCCCGCCGAAGCTGCGCTCCGCGAGGTCCACCGCAGCCAGGAGGGCGTCGTGGTCCCGGACGTCGACCAGCGCCGGCGCCGCCCGCCCGCCCTGCTCCTCGATCAGCGCGACCGTCGCGGCCAGGTCCTCGCCGGTGGCCGTGCCGTAGGTGAGCCCCGCCACCTGCCGGCCGACGTCGGTGACGACGACGGCGGCGCCCGCATCGGCCAGCGCGAGCGCCGTGGCCCGGCCGATCCCCCGGGCGGCGCCGGTCACCAGCGCCACCCGGTCCTCGAGGCTCCTCACGCGTGCTCCTCCCGGTCCAGCGGTACGGCCGAGTCGCCGGCGCCGGCGATCAGCGCGACGACCTCGTCGGCGAAGGCCGGGTCGGTCTGCAGCACCACCCGGCAGGAGGCGCCGTCCTGCGGCGGAAAACCCATGTACATCCCCCGCAGGTCGCACACCGTCTGCCCCCGGGTCGGCCCGTCGCCGGTCTCCACGAAGGCGCGCACGGTGGGAGCCAGCGTCGGGACGAGGGTTCCGGCGGCGACCGCCACGGCCAGCACGTCGTGCATGCAGCTGCGGCGCTCGCCGAAGGCGACGGAGGCGAAGTACCCGAGGTAGTGGTCGAGGATGTCGGACACGTAGCCGCCGATGCTTCCGCCGGCCGCCAGCCGGGCCCGGTGCCCGTCGTCCAGCGTCGTCCGCATCGTGACGTCCAGCCCCACCATGGTCAGCGGCCACGGCGCCCGGAACACCGCGGCGGCGGCCTCCGGGTCGCACCAGATGTTGGCCTCGGCCACCTCGGTGACGTTGCCCGGCGCCAGCGCCGCGCCGCCCATGATGGTCACGCCACGCACCATCCCGGGCAGCTGCGGGCACAGCCCCAGCGCGAGGGCGAGGTTGGTCAGCGGGCCGACGGCGACCACCTCGACCTCGCCGGGGTGGGCCCGGACCAACCGGATGATCTGCTCCGCGGCGGTCTCCCCGGCCGGCCGGCCGACCGCCCGCCCGGTGCCGGCGTTCCCTTGCCCGTCCCGGCCGTGCACGTGGTAGGCGAACACCGGCGGGGCGCCGGTCAGCGGCCCGGCGGCGCCGCGGGCCACCGGGATGTCCGGGCGCCCGGCCAGGTGCACGGTGTGCAAGGAGTTGCCGGTCGCGGTGTCGACGTCGACGTTGCCCCACACCGAGCCGACCCCGAGGAGGTCGACCGCGGGGTGCAGCGCGGCGTACAGGATCGCCAGGGTGTCGTCGACGCCGGTGTCGCAGTCCAGCACCATCCGCACCGGGGTCGTCTGCACCGTCACCCGCCGAGCCGGGCGTCGAGGTCGGTCAGCCGGCCGACCAGCAGGCGGGTGAAGGCGTCGGCGTCGAGCTCGAGCGCGACGTCGGTGTTCGGCTCCGCACCGGACACGTCGTCGACGTCGACCACGGTCATCCCGCGGGTCAGGGCTCCGGCGCACTCGACGTCCACGTGCAGCCGCCGGGTGGTGACGACGTCGGGGCGCAGCGCCGCGGCGACGGCCAGCGCGTCGTGCTGCGGGGTGCGGTCGCTGCCCGTCGCCCCGACGTGGTACGCGGTGTAGTGGTCGACCATGCCCAGCAGCGCCCGGGCCGTCCGCCCGCCGCCGCGCAGTCCGTGCCAGTCCTGTGGCGCGGTGACCGCCCGCCGGGTGACGTCGAGGCCGACCATCGTGACCGGCACGCCGGCGGCGAAGACCCGCGACGCGGCCTCCGGGTCGAACCAGATGTTGAACTCGGCGGTCGGGGTCATGTTGCCGAGGGTCCGGGCGCCGCCGCCCATCAGCACGATGCGCTCCAGCCGGGCCGCGGCCGCCGGCGCGGCGGCCAGCAGGGCCGCGACGTTGGTCAGCGGGCCGAGCGCGATGAGGGTCACCGGCTCGGCGGAGGCCGCCAGCACGTCGGTCATCAGCTGGACCGCCGACCGGGTGTCCGCTCCGCGGGGCGCCGGGTCCAGCCGGACGCCGCCCAGTCCCTCGTCGCCGTGCACCCCCTCGTCGGGGCGGGAGTCGCGGCGCACCAGCGGCACGTCGGCGCCGGCGGCGAGCGGGACGTCGTCGCGGTCCAGCAGGTGCAGCAGCCGCAGCGCGTTCTCGGTGGTGTGCGCCAGCCCGGTGTTCCCGCCGACCGTCGTCACCCCCCGCAGGTCCAGCTCCGGGCTGGCGACCGCCAGCATGATGGCCAGCGCGTCGTCGATGCCGGGGTCGGTGTCGATCAGCACGGGACGCGGCGCCGGGTCCACGGTCACGCGCCCAGCGCGCGGAGGAAGCGCGCGTGGAAGGCTGCGGTGTCCAGGCTGTCCACGATCCGCACCACCCCGGGGTCGGCCGGGTCGGAGGGCGCGGGGCCGTAGCCGCGCAGGTCGCCCACGACCTGCCCGCGGGTCCGCTCACCGCGCAGCTCGATCGACGCCCGGACCAGCCGGTAGGTGGCCAGCTCCGGGTCCAGCGCGAGCGCCATCGCGAGCGGGTCGTGCAGCACGCAGGTGCGCTCGCCCAGGACCTCCTCGTACACGTCCAGGTAGTGCTGGACCAGGCGCCAGGTCAGCTGGGCGCGCGGGTCGGCGGAGTCCCTGATCCGGGCGAGCGCCTCCGGCGGCAGCTGCGTCTGCATGGTGATCTCCAGGCCCACCAGCAGCACGTCCCACGGGGCGTCGAGGACCAGCTGCGCGGCCTCCGGGTCGTGCCACACGTTGGCCTCGCCGGTCTCCGAGGCGTTCCCCGGAACCCCGACGGCACCGCCCATCACCACGACCCGGTCGACCAGCTCCGGCAGCCGCGGCTCCAGCAGCAGCGCCAGCCCCAGGTTGGTCAGCGGCCCGACCGCCACGAGGGTGAGCTCGCCCGGCCGGCTGCGGGCCAGCCGGACGATCTCCGCCGCCGCGAGCGTGCCCGCCGGCTCCCGCGTCGACGCGGCGATGCCCGCGTCGCCGAGCCCGTCCTGGCCGTGCACGAACTCCGCCGTCAGCAGCGGCTGCGCCATCGGCCGCGCCGCGCCCTGGTGGACCGGCACGTCGGTCAGCCCGATGGCGTCCAGCACGGTGAGGGTGTTCCGGGTGCCGAGCGGGACGGGGACGTTGCCGTGGGTGACGGTGCAGGCCACGTACCGCGCGCCGTTGCCGGCGCCGTACAGGATGGCGAGCGCGTCGTCGATGCCGGTGTCGCAGTCCAGGAGCACGTCGGTCGTCATCGGGCCGCCGCCTCCGCTGGAACCGCCGACAGCGCGGCGATCGCCTGGACGGTCATGTCCCACAGCCGCGGCTTGTCCAGCGCGACGGCCACGTCGGTGTTGTGCGGCTGCCCGAGCAGGTCGCCGAAGTCGGTCACCGTCATGCCCGCCGTCCAGGTTCCGGTCAGCTCGACCGCCACGAAGGCGTCCCGGGTGGTGAACACCGCGGGGTCGCACAGGTGGGCCACGCAGCACAGGTCGTGCACCGGCGGCGCGTCGAAGCCCTGCTGCTCCCGGTAGGTGCGGCCGAAGAAGCCGAGCACGTCGACGACGAACTCCGACAGCGGCGAGCCGACCGCCGCGATCCGGGCCACCACGTCGGGGTCGGCGGTGGCCTGGTGGGTCAGGTCGAGGCCGACCATCGTCACCGGCCACCCGCCGGCGAACACCGCCTGGGCCGCCTCGGGGTCGGCAGCGATGTTGAACTCCGCCGCCGGGGTCTTGTTGCCGCGCGTGTAGGACCCACCCATCAGGACCACCCGCTTGACCCGGTCGACGATCCGGGGCTCCTTGCGCATCGCGAGGGCGATGTTGGTCAGCGGCCCGGTGGGCACCAGGGTCACGGTGCCGGGTTCCTCGGCCAGCACGACGTCGATGATGAGGTCGACGGCGTGCCGGGGATCGAGCGCGCGCACCGCCGGCGGGAGCACCGGGCCGTCGAGACCGGATTCGCCGTGGATCTCCGGCGCCACCAGCTGCGGCCGGACCAGCGGCCCCCGCGCACCAGCGGCGACCGGGACGTCGATGCCGGCCACGGCGCACACGGCCAGCGCGTTGCGGGTCACCTTCTCCAGTGTCTGGTTCCCGGCGCAGGTCGTGACGGCGAGCAGCTCCACCCGCGGGTCCCCGGCGGCGAGGATCATCGCCAGGGCGTCGTCGTGCCCTGGATCGCAGTCCAGGATCAGGCGTTCGGTCATGCGGTGCGACTCCTTCAGGGCAGGCAGGTCGGGCAGGTCGGGCAGGTCAGGCGGTCTGCGGCGCGGGGGTGACCGAGGCGCTGGCGGACCGGATGCGGCGGAACTGGATGCCGGCGACCACCAGGGCGAGGATCGTGATGACGTAGGGCGTCATCAGCGCGAGGTTGGAGTTGAACCCGGCGATGCCGAGCTGGTCGGCGACGGCGTCGGCGGCGCCGAAGACGAACGCGGCCACCATGGTGCGGACCGGCCGGGCCAGCCCGAAGGTGAGCGCCGCGACGGCGATGAACCCGCGGCCGGAGGTCATGTCGGCGGTGAAGCTGCCCAGGGTGGCCATCGCCAGCTGGGCCCCGGCCGCGCCGCACAGCACCCCGGAGATGAGGATGCTCTGGACCTTGACCCGGGTGACCCGGATCCCTGCCGCGTCGGCCGCCGCGGCGTCCTCCCCCACCGCCCGCAGGTGCACGCCGAACCGGGTCCGGTACAGCACCAGCGAGGACAGCGGCACGCACAGCAGCGCCAGCCAGACCAGCGCGGTCTGGTCGTCGAAGGCGGTGCCCAGCACGGGCACGTCGGCGAGCGGCCCGAGGGAGATGCGCGGCAGGGTGATGCTCGCGGTCGGCGGGGTGACGCCGGGGTTGCCGTACATCACCTGCAGCAGGAAGACGGTCAGCCCGGCGGCGAGCAGGTTCACGCCGATGCCGACGACGATGAAGTCGGCCTTGAGCCACAGCGTGCCGAGCGCGTAGACCACCGCCAGGGCCAGGCCGGCCAGGACGGCCGCCAGCACCCCCACCAGCGCGCTGTCGAAGGCCGAGCCGACGGAGATCGACGCGAAGGCGCCGACCAGCATCATCCCCTCGAGGCCGATGTTGAGGATGTTGCCCTGCTGGGTGAAGGCACCGCCGAGAGCGGCCAGCAACAGCGGGGCCACCTTCGCCAGCACGACGAACAGCGTGCCGGCCGTGAAGATCTGCTCCAGAGCGTTCATCGCACGTCCTCCCGGGAGTCGGTGATGACATCGGTCCGGACCGGGACGGGGACCGCCCCGCCGGGCCGGCTCTCGTCGGCCTCGGCGCTCAGGACGGCGGGCGCGGTCGCGGCGGCACCCGACCCGGCGCGGCGCAGCGGGAGCAGCGCCAGCATCCGCTGCCGGGTGCGCCGGTCCACCACGAACACCGCGGTGATCAGCAGGATGATGATCCCCTGCAGAACGTTGACCAGCGGGAACGGCACCGACGTGTTGATCTGCATGGCGTTGGAGCCGGCCATCATGTTGGCGTAGAAGGCCGCCGCCAGGATCGCCGCCCACGGGTTGAGCCGGGCCAGCAGCGCGACGGTGATGCCGAGGAACCCGTAGCCCGGCGAGAACGTCTGCAGGAACCGGCCGCCGTTGGGGCCGAGCACGAAGATGGCTCCGGCCAGCCCCGACACCGCACCGGACAGCGCCATGACCTGGACGCTCATGGCCCGCGGGCTGACCCCGGTGTACTCGGCGAAGCGGTTCATCTCGCCCAGCTGCCGGACCCGCAGCCCCCACACCGACCGGGTGAGGACCAGGCCCAGGACGACCACCGCGATCAACGCGACGACCAGGTCCATCCCCAGGCCGAACTGCGGGTCGAACATGGTGAACCGGGCCTGCGGCGCGACCTTCGGCGAGCCCGCCAGTCCGGCGCTGGGGTCCCGGAACGGCCCGGTGACCAGGTAGCCGGTCAGCAGGATCCCGATCGAGCTCATCATCAGCGTCGTCACGATGATGTCGACCCGCCACAACGCCAGCAGGGCACCGGGGATGAAGCCCCAGAACAGCCCACCGGCCAGGCCGGCGAGCAGCGACAGCACGATGAGGACCGGGCCGGGCAGGGACGTGAAGGTGAACGCGACCCAGGCGCCGGTGAAGGCGCCGATGTACAGCTGGCCCTCGCCGCCGATGTTGAAGAAGCCGGCCCGGAAGGAGACGATCACCGCCGCCGACAGCACGGCGAGCGGGATGAACTGGGCGATCAGCGCCCCGATGCCCTGCGGCCGGCGGAGGCTGGACAGAAACAGCTGGTCGTAGGCGGCCAGCGGGTCCTCCCCCAGGGCGAGGATCACCACCATGCCGATGAGCAGCGCGATCGCCACGGCCACGAGCGGCTGGACCGACCCGCGCAGCGCCGTGGCAGCCGCCCGGCGGGCCCGCTGCCCCCAGCTCTCCCGGGTCCGGGCGACCGCGGTGCCCTCTGCGGCCCGGACCTCCGCGGCCGCGGCCTCGACCCGCTGCTCGACCTGCTGCTCGTCGGCGTCGGTGTTCGTGGACACCAGCGCGACCACCTGCTCGTGGCTGGCCTCGGCGGCGCGGACCTCCTGCGCGCTGGGCCGGACGCCGGCCATCGCCAGGCCGACGGCGGCCTCGCTCATGGTGTCCTGGGTGAAGTCGGCGATGATCTCGCCGCGGTACATCACCAGCAGCCGGTCGGACAGCGACATGACCTCGTTGAGGTCGGCGGACAGCAGGAGCACACCGCTGCCCTGGTCGCGGCGGGACACGATCGCGTTGTGGACGAACTCCATCGCGCCGACGTCCACGCCGCGGGTGGGCTGGCTGACCATCAGCAGCGTCGGGTCGCTGGCGAACTCGCGGGCGATGATCACTTTCTGCACGTTCCCGCCGGAGAGAGTGCCGATCGGCGTCGACGCGCCGGCGCCGCGGACGTCGAACTCCCTGATCAGCCGGCCGGCGAACTCGTCCGCGTGCCGGGAGCTGACCCAGCCGTGCCGGGCCACCGGTGGCGAGAGGTGCGTGGGGATGACGTTCTCGGCGACCGACAGCGCCGGCCCGGAGCCGACGTGCTCGCGGTCCTCGGGGATGTAGGCGAGGCCCGCGTCCCGGCGGGAGGCCACGCTCGCCGACGTGATGTCGGTTCCGGCGAGGACCACCCGGCCGCCGTCGACGTCCTGCATGCCGGCGATCGCCGCGGCGAGCTCGGACTGGCCGTTGCCCTCGACGCCGGCGATGCCGACGATCTCCCCGGACCGGACGGTGAGCGACAGGTGGTCCAGCACGGTGACCCCGCGCTCGTCGACCACGGACAGGTCCTCGACCTCGAGCACCGGCTCGCCCGGGGAGGCCGGGGTGTGCGCGATCCGCAGCAGCACCTCGCGGCCGACCATCATCTGCGCGATGTCCCGCTGGGACAGCCCCGCGGCGGGCAGCGTGTCGATGACCCGGCCGTCGCGGATCACGGTGACCTCGTCGGCGATCGCCAGCACCTCGCCGAGCTTGTGCGAGATGAACAGGACCGCGCAGCCCTTCTCGGCCAGCGAGCGGACGACGACGAACAGGTCGTCGGTCTCGCCGGGGGTGAGCACGGCGGTGGGCTCGTCGAGGATGAGCAGGCGGGTGTCGTGGCTCAGCGCCTTGAGCACCTCCACCCGCTGGCGCAGCCCGACGGACAGGGAGGAGACCTTCGCCCGCGGGTCGATCTCCAGGCCGAAGCGCGAGCTGAGCGCGGCGACCTCGCTCTCCATCCGGGCGGTGTCCACGGTGCCGCGGGCGGTGCGCAGCTCGCGGCCGAGGAAGACGTTCTCCGCGACGCTCAGCGACGGGATGAGCTTGAAGTGCTGGTGGACCATGCCGATCCCCAGCGCCGCCGCCTTCTTCGGGCTGCCGATCTGCACCTCGGAGCCGTCGAAGACGATCGAGCCGGCGTCGGGCTGGGCCGTGCCGGCGATCATGGTCATCAACGTGGTCTTGCCGGCACCGTTCTCGCCGACCAGTGCGTGGATGCGCCCGGGCAGCACCGACAGCGAGATGTCGTCGTTGGCGACCTTGGGCCCGAAGGCCTTGGTGATGTGCCGGAGCTCGAGGAGTGGTGTGGCCATGGGGCGTCCTCCGGGACGGGCGCGTCGGGATGCGCGGGCGGGCGGGTACCGGCCGGCCGGGGGACCGGCCGGCACCCGCCGGGCGTCAGAGCGCCGTGGGGACCTTGATCTCGCCGTCGACGACCTTCTTGGCGTAGTCCTTGATCTGGTCCTGGACGTCCTGCGGAACGATGTCGCCGTTGTCCGCGAAGGTCAGGCTCACACCGTCGTTCGCCAGCCCGTACTCGGTGGTCTCCCCGAACTTCAGGTCACCGCTGCCGAACTCCTTGACGGCCGCCTCGAGGGACACCCCGATGTTCTTCAGCATCGAGGCCAGGATGTGGCCCTGGTGCAGGGAGTTCTGGTTGGAGTCCACGCCGATCGCGTACTTGTTGGACTCCTCGGCGGCCTTGAGGACGCCGATCCCGGCACCGCCGGCGACCTGGAACACCACGTCGGCGCCCTGCTTGTACATCGCCGTCGCCTGGTCGAAGCCCTTGTTGGAGTCGGTGAAGTCACCGACGTAGGAGACGAGGACCTGGATCGACGGGTCGACCGTCTCCACGCCCTTCTTGAAGCCCTCGACGAAGTCGTTGATGACCGGGATGTCCATGCCGCCGACGAGGCCCACCTTCTTGCTCCCGCCGGACAGCGGGAACGCCTGCGTGTTGGTGGTCGCCTGGGCGGCGAGGACGCCGGCCAGGTAGGAACCCTCGTTCTGCTTGTAGACGATGGAGGCGACGTTGGGCGCGTCGACCACGCTGTCGTAGATCACGTACTTCTGGTCGGGGTACTTCGGGGCGGTCTCGGTCAGGATGTCGACCATCTGCGACGTCCCGGTGATCACCAGGTCCCAGTCGCCGTTGGAGACCGACTCGAGGTTGGACTTCCACTGCGCCGGGTTGTTCGCATCCGACTGGATGTTCTGGATCTTGCTGCCGGCCTTCTCGATCTCGGCCATCCCGCGGGCCGCGTCGTCGAAGAAGCCCTGGTCGCCCAGCGGCCCGTTGATGACGTTGGCCACCGAGGGCGCCGACGAGCCGCCCTCCGACGACGAGCCCGCGGCGGCCGAACCGCCGGAGTCGTCGCCGCCGCATGCCGTCAGGCCGAGCGACGCCACGACCGCCGCGGTCGCCGCGACGGCCAGCCGTCCTACCACTCGCTGCTTCATTCCTGTGCTCCTTCGCACGTCTTCGAAATCCGGGTCTTTCCCTGCAGAACTCGTCCGGTCCGGGCTCATCGATGGTCGGCGGGTGCCTCCTCCTGCCTGCGGGAGGCCCGCGAGGGGTCCGGCGGCTCACCCGCGCCGTGCATCGCGGCGAGGACGTCCGCCCGGTCCGGCATGGCCGTCGTGGCGCCCAGCGCGCCGACGGACCGGGACGCGGCGTGCACCGCCCAGCGGGCGGCCGCCAGGACCGGTTCCTCGCGGCTGAGCGCGTCGGCCAGCGCGCCGGTGAAGGTGTCCCCGGCGCCGGTGGTGTCGACCACGGGGACGACCGGAGCCGGGACGTGGACGACGTCGTCCCCCTCCCACACCAGGCAGCCGCGGGCGCCGAGGGTCACCACCACCGTGCACCGCCAGCCGGACGCCGCGAGCCGGGTGGCCAGCTCGCCGTCCTCGTCCGGCAGCGGGTGCCCGGCCACGACCTCGTACTCGGTCTCGTTCAGCACCAGGACGTCGACGTCCTGCATCAGCTCGGCCGGCAGCGGTGCCGCAGGTGCCGGGTTCAGCACGAAGGTGCCCTCGGAGGCCCGCGCCGCGGCGGTCACCGTCTCCAGCGGGACCTCCAGCTGGGCGAGGACGACGCGGGCCGTGCGCAGCAGGTCGGCGGCGGCCTCGAGGTGGGCGGGGGTGAGACGCATGTTCGCGCCGCCGACGACGACGATGGTGTTCTCGGCGTCCTCGTCCACCACGACCAGGGCGCGGCCGGTGGGCACGCCGGCCTCCGTGGCCAGGTGGGTGAGGTCCACCGACGCGTTCCGGAGTGCCGACCGCACCTCGCCGGACTCGGCGTCGTCGCCGGTCAGCCCGACCAGCGCGACCCGCCGCCCCAGGCGGGCCGCGGCCACCGCCTGGTTGCTGCCCTTGCCGCCCGGGAACTGGGCGTAGGAGTGCGCCGGCACCGTCTCGCCGGGCAGCGGCAGCCGCGGCACCGAGGCGACCAGGTCGATGTTGACGCTGCCGACGACGGCGACGTCCACCTGCGTTGGCGTCATTGCCACACCCTCGGGGTACCGGACGATGAGAGATCGATTTCTCAGGTTCCGGCGATGAAAGACCATGCCGAACGGGCTGTCAAGCAGCGCGGCCACCGCTCCCTCCGGTGTTGGGTGCGGTCTGGTAACGGCCGGCCAGGGGGGGCGGTGGCGGTGTCGTGGTCGCACCGGGCGGCTACAGTGCGACGGCCAGGAATCGATTTCTCGGCGGGAGGGCCGGCCGGACCGAGGAGGGCCGATGGGCAGGAAGGTCACCGTCCGGGACGTGGCCGCCGCGGCCGGGGTCTCCCCTGCCACGGCGTCGCGGGCGCTCGCCGGTCATCCGTCGGTGAACGCCGGGATGGTCGAACGGGTGCTGAAGGCCAGCAGCGAGCTCGGCTACAGCGCCAACGTGTTCGCCCGTGCGCTGCGGACCCAGCGGACCGACACGGTCGGCATGGTGGTGCCGTCGATCAGCAACCCGTACTTCGTCGGGGCCGTCGAGGCGGTCGAGCAGGTGCTCGCGGAGACCGGACGGTCGCTGATCCTGTGCGACTCCCGGGACACGGTCGCCACCGAGGCGGCGCGGATCGACCTGCTCGTGAGCCGGATGGTCGACGGGCTGATCGTCGTTCCGGTGTCCGCGCAGGAGTCGGTACCCGCGCTGCGCTCCGCGGCCGCCGAGGTGGCGGTGACCCAGTTCGACCGGCTCGCCGAGGCCGCCGGCACGGACTTCGTGGGCGGGGACAACGCCGACGGCGTGCGGCAGTGCGTCGAGCACCTGCGGCAGCGCGGCTGCGCGACGTTCGCCTACATCGGTGCCCGGCCGACCACGAGCACCGCGGCCGAGCGGCTGCGGGCCTTCCGGCTGTTCGCCGCCGACGGCGTGGACCCCGAGCGGGGTCTGCTGCTCGGGGACTTCACCGCCGACTGGGGGCGGCAGGCGGCCGCCACCCTGCTGGCCGACGGGCCCCTTCCGGACGCCATCGTGTGCGGGGCCGACGTCATCGCCGTCGCGCTGCTGACCGCCCTGCGCACGGCCGGCGTCGACGTCCCGGAGGCGGTGAAGGTGGTCAGCTACGACGACTCGGACATGGGCCAGCTGACCGTGCCCCGGCTGACGTCGGTGCACCAGCCCGTCGACTCGATGGCCCGGGAGGCGGTCCGGCTGTTGGACCAGCGCCGGGAGGACGGCCGGCGGCCGGTGCGCAAGAGCATCTTCGCGCCGGCCATCGTGATCCGGGAGTCCACCGGCGCGTGAGCCGGCCCCGGGGATCCGTCGTGGCCACGGTTGACCGGCGGGAGCGCGGGCATGGTGAGGGCTGGCTGACAACCGCCCGCACCGTCTTCCCACCGTCCCGCCCGCACCGCCGTCCGGAGGCACCCGCATGTCCGACCCCGCCGAGTTCTCCGTCTGGGCACCGCTGCCCGAGCGGGTGCGCCTGACCGTCGACGGCGCCGTCGCCGACATGCACCGGGACGACGACGGCTGGTGGCGGGCCACCGTGGACGCCGGGCCGGAGGCGGACTACGGGTTCCTGCTGGACGAGAACGAAACCCCGCGCCCCGACCCCCGGTCACGCCGCCAGCCCGACGGGGTGCACGGGCTGTCGCGCCGGTTCGACCCCTCCGCGTACTCCTGGGCGGACGGCTCGTGGACCGGCCGCCCGCTCGCCGGTGGGGTGGTCTACGAGCTGCACGTGGGCACGTTCACCCGCGAGGGCACGCTGGACTCCGCCGTCCGCAACCTCGACCACCTCGTCGACCTCGGGGTCGACTTCGTCGAGCTGCTGCCGGTCAACGCCTTCAACGGCACGCACAACTGGGGCTACGACGGGGTGGCCTGGTACGCGGTGCAGGAGACCTACGGCGGGCCGGCGGCCTACCAGCGGTTCGTCGACGCCTGCCACCAGCGGGGTCTGGGCGTTGTCCAGGACGTCGTCTACAACCACCTGGGACCCTCGGGGAACTACCTGCCCGAGTTCTTCCCGGTTTTCGCCGAGGGCGGCGCCAACACCTGGGGCAACTCGATCAACCTGTCCGGGCCGGATTCCGACGAGGTGCGCCGCTACATCATCGACAACGCCTTGATGTGGCTGCGGGACATGCACGTCGACGGACTGCGGCTGGACGCCGTCCACGCGCTGGTCGACGAGCGCGCCACCCACCTGCTGGAGGAGATGGCGGTCGAGGTGGAGAAGTTGTCGGTCTCCTCGGGCCGCCCGCTGACCCTCATCGCCGAGAGCGACCTCAACGACCCGCGGCTGGTCACCGCGCGGGTGGCCGGGGGCACGGGCCTGGACGCGCAGTGGAGCGACGACTTCCACCACTCGCTGCACAGCCAGCTGACCGGGGAGGCGCAGGGCTACTACGCCGACTTCGCCGCCGGCGGCCTCGCGGGGCTGGCGAAGGTGGTCACCGGGGCGTACTTCCATGCCGGCGACTGGTCGAGCTTCCGGCGCCGGCACCACGGCCGTCCGGTGGACACCCGCCGGCTGCCCGGGTGGAAGTTCCTCGGGTACCTGCAGGACCACGACCAGATCGGCAACCGGGCGGTCGGTGACCGGATCTCCGCCTCGCTGTCCCCCGGCCTGCTCGGCGTGGGCGCCACCCTGGTGCTGACCAGCCCGTTCACCCCGATGCTGTTCATGGGCGAGGAGTGGGGGGCGTCGACGCCCTGGCAGTTCTTCACCAGCCACCCGGAGCCGGAGCTGGGCCGGGCCACCGCGGAGGGCCGGATCGGTGAGTTCGCCGAGCACGGCTGGGACGCCGATGCGGTGCCCGACCCGCAGGACCCGGAGACGTTCACCCGGTCCAAGCTGGACTGGGCCGAGCTCGCCGAGGAGCCGCACGCCCATCTGCTGGCGGTGCACAAGGCGCTGATCGCGCTGCGGCACGCGCACCCCGACCTGACCGACCCGGACCTGACGGCGGTCGCCGTCAGCTGGGACGACGCCGACCGCTGGCTGGTGGTGCACCGCGGCTCGCTGCGGGTGGTGGCCAACCTGTCCGGGGAGCCGCGGGAGATCGACCTGGACGCCGCAGCCCGGGAGGTGCTGTTCTCCAGCGGGGAGCTGCCGGAGCTGGACGACGGCCAGGTCACCGTGCCGGCCGAGACCGCCGTGATCGTGTCCGTCCGCTGACGGTGCGGCGCCTCCTCCCCGACCCGGGGCCGCTGGACGACGCTGCGCTGGCCGACGCCTACCGGGTGCCGGCCGGCCGGCACCTGCGGGTCAACTTCATCGCCGCGCTGGACGGCGCGATCAGCGTCGACGGCCGCAGCGGCGGGCTCGGCACGGACGGCGACCGGCGGGTGTTCCGGGTGCTGCGCGCGCTGGCCGACGCGGTGCTGGTGGGCGCGGGGACGGCGGCGGCCGAGGGTTACCGGCCGGTCCTCCCGGACTCCGCCGTCGGGCGGCTGCGCGTCGGGCTCGGCCGCCCGGCCGCCTCGCCGGTGGTGATCGTCTCCCGCCGGGCGTCCCCGTCCCCCGACGACCAGCGGGGCACCGGCGCCGGCACCCCGACGTACCCGGTCCCCTGCGCGGCGGCCGACCCCGACCACCG
>JAICZD010000007.1 GCA_025933855.1 Modestobacter sp.
GCAACCCGGTCGAGCTGGGGTAGCCGCCGTCCCCGGCTCGTCGCGCGCTGTATCCGGTCGGTGACGTGTCGGTGACGGAGGCGCTTTACCGTCGCACGCGTCCGTCGTCGATCGGCGCACGCGGGAAGGGACATCCGTGGACGCGTACGGGATCCAGCTGCGACAGCCGCTGCCCAGGGACCTCATCGGCCGCTCGGTGGCCATCGCCGCGATCGGGACGGCGTTCGAGGCCTCCTACGGCTGGCGACTGCTCGGCGGCCAGGACGAGCTCGCCTCCGGCTTCTTCACGGCCGGCTCCATGGGGCTGCTGGAGTCGTTCGTGCACGAGGCGGAGGTGCAGACCGATCACATCGGTCCCGCCGTCTTCGAGCTGTTCGGCGACGACCCGTCGGGGGAGCGCCCGCCGGGGCTGGACACCCGGTCGGTGCCGGTCATCGTGATCGCGGGGATGCAGGGCTACCTGCTGCACCAGGTCGTCCGGGGGGACACCCTGTCCGGGATCGCCCGGCAGTACGGCTCCGACGTCCGGCGCCTGACCGTCGCCAACGAGCTGCGCGACCCCGACCGGATCCTGGTGGGGCAGGTGCTGCGGGTACCTCAGTGAGGGCGGCGGACCCGAGCTCACGGGCCGGCCAGCAGCGCCCGCACCGCGTCGATGGTGTCGGCCTCGGCCGGCGTCCTGTCCGGCCGGTACCGCAGCACCCGGGCGAACCGCAGCGCGACGCCGCCGGGATAGCGGGTGCTGCGCTGGGCGCCGTCCAGGGCGATCTCGACGACCAGCGCGGGGTGCAGGAGCACGCCCCAGTCGGGCTGCTCGCGGGCGTGCTCGGGAAAGATCCGGGTCTGCCAGTCCAGCAGCTGGTCGGTCATCCCCTTGAAGGTCTTGCCCACCATCACCGGCTCGCCGCCGTCGGGGTCGCGGGCACCCAGGTGGATGTTGGAGAGCTTGCCGGAGCGGCGGCCGTACCCCCACTCCGCGCCCAGCACGACCAGGTCGAGGGTGTGCACCGGCTTGACCTTCTGCCACGCCCGGCCGCGGCGGCCGGCGGCGTACGGCGCGTCGAGGGCCTTGACGACGACGCCCTCGTGACCGGCGGCCAGCGCGTCGTCCAGCACCGCGTCCGCCTGCCCGGGGCCGGGCCGGCGGACGCCGGGCATCCGCAGGGCGGCGTGCTCCTCGGCGGCCAGCAGCTGATCCAGCGCATCGAGCCGGACGGCGAGCGGCTCGTCGAGCAGGTCCCGGCCGTCCAGGTGCAGCAGGTCGAAGAAGAACGGGCTCAGCAGCACTCCGCGGTCGGGGGACAGGGCGTCGGGGGCGTCGCTGCCGAAGCGGCTCATCGTGTCCTGGAAGGCCCGCGGGCGGCCGTCGTCGTCCAGGGCGAGGGTCTCGCCGTCGAGCACGGCGGCGTCGCACGGCAGCGCCCGGATGCGGTCGACGAGCTCGGGCACCCCGCCGGTCACCTCGCGCAGGGTGCGGGTCCACACCCGGACGACGTCGCCGTCGCGGTGCACCTGGATGCGGGCCCCGTCGAACTTGTGCTCCACGGTGACGTCGGGGCCGAGGTCGGCGAGGACGGCGTCCAGCGAGGAGCCGGGGCTGGCGAGCATCGGCCGCACCGGGCGGCCCACCTGTAGCCGCACCGCCCGCAGGGCCGGCGCGCCACCGGCCAGCGCGGTGGCCGCGGTCTCCGGGAGCCGGCCGGACAGCATGAACGCCCGGCGGACGTCGGCGGCCGGCACGCCGGCCGCGGTGGCGACGGCGTCCAGGACGACGCCCTCCAGCGCGCCCTGCCGCAGCTCGCCGGTGAGCAGCCGGACCAGGAACTGCTGCTCCTCGGCGGTGGCGGCCGACAGCAGGGCGGTGACGAGCGCGTCCCGGCGGGCGGCCGAGCCCGGGCCGGCCGTGCCGGCGAGCTCGGTGAGCAGCTCGTCGACCGCGGCGACGGTCAGCGAGGACGTCGCGGCCGGCTCCTGCGCCATGGCCGACAGCGTGCGCCACCCCACGCCCAGCCGGCCCTGCCGCGGCTCACCGGCCAGCCAGGCGGTGACCGGTTGCACCTCGCCCGCGGCGGCGCGGCGCAGCAGTTCGGCGATCGCTGCGGCCTTCGCCGTGCGGGAGCGGGTGGCTGTCACCGCTGCGGAGGCGGCGAGGACGTCGGCGAGCAGCACGTCCGCCATCGTGGCAGCGCCGCGTCGTGCGCACCCCGCCCGACGTCACCCCAAGGCGTGCCGCGTGCTGGGCCCGATCCCTGATCAGCGCTCCGCCGACTCCTCGACCCGTGTGCGGGCGGACAGCCGCTCGAGCATCCCGGCCAGCCGTTGCCGCCGCCGCTCGCCAGATGCCCAGGTCAGGCTCATCACCTGCAGGGGCAACGCGATCGAGAGGGCAACGGTCGGGAACGTCGCGTCCGTCACCAGCAGGACGAGGATCAGCAGCACGACCGCGACCACGGCCTCGACCACCAGGGCGACAACCGTGCGGCGGCGCTGAGCCCGCTGCCTCGTTGCGAGCAGAGGCTGCCAGACGGCTGGGTCGATGTCGGCGGGCAGCCGGCCGGTTCGCGCCGCCGTCTCGAACGTGCGCCTGCGCGCACGCGCGGCTTCGTCGGCACCACGCTGCCGCCCCCACCGGACCAGCGACGCACCGAGCAGTGTGCCGAGGGACGAGCCGACGAGCACGAAGGCCGGTTGCTCCCAGTGGAGGTCGTTCCGGTGCCGCCAGTACTGCAACAACATCAGCGCGCCGTAGGCGAGCGCCAGGTAGCCGAGCATCAGCCCGGCGACGACGAGCCGGCGGAGGGGCGGCGGGAGGCCGGCGAGCCATCGCCGGAGCCGACTTCGGCCCCCGGTGTGCTGCGCAGGGTGCACCAGGTTCCTTCGGGATGGTATCGGGCCGGTGATCATGGCAGTCGCTGCGCCGCGACGCCAGCCTTCCTGCGTCCCTCCGGGCGCTGCTGGCGAAGACGCGGACAGGGCTGCCGGATCGGGTGCCGGAGGCCGGCTGTCGTGGATTAGCACACGCTGCGTGGCCGCCTGGCCACGAAAGGTTCCCTCGTCCGGGGTGGTCCGCACCGCTGGCACCGTGCAGGCGGCGTCGCCCTGTCGGCGACGACCGCTCTGCGCCACCGTAGGCAGGGTGTCCGAGCACACCAGCAGGCCGCCCGCGCACCGCGGTCCTGGGCAGGTCAGCCGTCGCAGCATGTTGACCGGGTCGGGCCTGGTCCTGGGTGGGGCGGCCGTGGGCGCGCTGTCCCCCGGGTGGGCCCGGGCCGGAACCGACCCGTTCCCGGGCAGCGCGGACACGACCGCTGGCGCGGCGGTTCCTGCTGTCCAGGTGGGCCCGGGGGACGCGCGCTACGGCGCCCTGTCGACGGGCTTCAACCAGCGCTTCTCCGGCACCCCGGCGTACGTGGCCGTGGTGACGACCGCCGACCAGTGCCTCGCCGCCGTCCGCGAGGCGGTGGCCGAGGGGCGGCGGATCACGGTGCGCGGCGGCGGTCACTGCTACGAGGGCTTCGTCTCCGACAACCCCGGCGGGGTGATCGTCGACCTGTCCGGGATGCGCGCGGTCGGCCAGGACCCGGCAGGGGGCGTTGCGCTGCAAGGTGGCTGCACCAACTGGGACGTCTACGAGCTGCTCTACAAGAGCTACGGGGTCACGCTTCCTGGAGGTTCCTGCTACTCCGTGGGGCTCGGCGGCCACGTGGTCGGCGGTGGCTACGGGCTTCTGTCGCGGGAGCACGGCCTCACGGTCGACCACCTCGACGCGGTGGAGGTCATCGTCGTGGACGCCGACCGCAGCGTCCGGCTCGTGTCGGCCCGCAAGGGCGATCCCGACACGGGTGACTTGTTCTGGGCGCACACCGGCGGCGGCGGGGGCACGTTCGGCGTGGTCACCGCCTACCACTTCCGCGACCTGCCGGCGCCTCCTCCGGTGGTGCAACTGGCCACTACCACCTGGCAGTGGAGCACGCTGGACCCGGCCGCCTTCGCGATCCTGCTGGGCAACTACGGCGGGTACCTGGCCGCCAACAGCGCGCCGGACAGCCCGGCGCGCACCCTCTTCGCGCTGCTCAGGCTGACGCACGTGTCGGCCGGCACGATCACGATGACCACCCAGGTGTCCGGGGACGACCCGGCGGTCCTCGACGGCTTCCTGGCCGCGCTCGACGCCGGGATGCCGGCCGGTGCCGGGCCGACCACCACGCGGCGGGTCATGCCCTGGGTGGAGGCGACGCAGACCCTCGACGGCTCCGGACCCAACCAACGGGGGAAGTACAAGTCGGCCTACCTGTGCCAGCCATTCCCCGACCGGCAGATCGGCGCGATCTGGGCGGCCCTGACCGACCCCGGCTACAGCAACCCCCAGGCCCTGCTGCAGGTCGACACCTACGGATGCCGCATCAACGCCGTCGCCCCGGACGCGACGGCCGTCGCCCAGCGCTCGTCGATCATGAAGCTGCAGTATCAGACCTACTGGACCGATCCGGCCGAGGACGACGTGCACCTGTCCTGGATCAGGCGGTTCTACCAGTCGGTCTACGCCGACACCGGGGGCGAACCGGTCCCCAACGGCATCACCGACGGCTGTTACGTCAACTACCCCGACGTCGACCTGCAGAACTGGCCCGCCCTGTACTTCAAGGACAACTACCCGCGCCTCCAGGCGGTCAAGGCCCGCTGGGACCCGACAGATCAGTTCCGCCACGCCCAGTCCGTCCGCCTCCCCGGCGGCTGAGCGAGCACAGGTGGGCGTCGGCGCCCCGCGAGCCCGTCACTCCTCGGTGAGCCAGACGGCGGTGTCCGGGGGCAGCGCGATGCTGCCGGCGGAGGCGCGCACCGAGGTGCTGGAGGCGAGCAGCACCGAGCCGGACCAGGGGATCAGCGTGGTCTCGCTGCCCATGTTCACCAGGCACTGCACGGTCTGCTCCGCGCCGGTGCAGCGCACGGTGAGCACGTCGCCGCGGATGCTGACCGTCGCCTCGCCGCCGCCGAGGGCGGGATGGGCCGCCCGCAGCGCCAGCGCCCGCCGGTACAGGGTGAGCATCGAGCCGCCGTCCCGGGTCTGCCGGGACACCGCGTACCGGTCCCAGTCGGCCGGCACCGGCAGCCAGGGGTCGGCGGCTCCGGCGGGGGAGAAACCCACCCCGGTCGAGTCGTTCCACGGCATCGGGATCCGGCAGCCGTCCCGGCCGGCCCGCGCGCCGCCGCTGCGGAGGAAGATCGGGTCGAGCCTCGCCTCGTCCGGCACGTGCGCCTGCGGCAGCCCCAGCTCGTCGCCGGCGTAGACGTACGCCGAGCCGGGCAGCGCCAGCATCAGCAGCGCGGCGGCCCGGGCGCGGGCGGTGCCCACCGCTCCACCGCCGAACCGGGTGACCTGCCGGTCCTTGTCGTGGTTGCCCAGCACCCAGGACACCGGGGCACCCACCTGGCCGAACGCGTCCAGCGCCGACCGCACGGCCTCGGCGAACGGCTCGGGGTCCCACGCGGACTTCAGCAGCCGGAACGACAGCGACTGGTGCATCTCGTCGGGCCGGGAGTACAGCGCCACCTGGTCCAGGTCGGCCAGGCAGACCTCGCCGACCAGCATGGTGTCCGGGTACTCGTCGCAGATCGCCCGCCAGCGGCGCCACACGTCGTGCACCTCGGGCTGGTTCCAGGTCATCGCCTGCTCCGGGCCGTGGCCGAAGAGGGTGGGCGCGTAGACCCCGGGGTTGTTCCGCAGCCCGGCGTCCTTGAACAGGCCGTACGCGACGTCGACCCGGAACCCGCTGACGCCGCGGTCGAGCCAGAAGCGGAGCGTCCTCTCGAAGTCGGCGGCCACGGCCGGGTCGCGCCAGTTCAGGTCGGGCTGCTCGGGGGCGAAGAGGTGCAGGTACCACCGGCCGTCCGGGGTGCGCGACCACGCCGGGCCGCCGAACAGCGACTGCCAGTTGTTCGGCGGCTGCTCCGACGGCGGGGCGAAGTGGTAGCGAGCGGCCTCGGGGGAGTCCGGATCGGCCAGCGCCGCCTGGAACCACGGATGCCGGTCGGAGGTGTGGTTGGGGACGACGTCCAGGACCACCCGCAACCCCAGCTTCCGGGCGTCGGCCACCAGCGCCTCGAGGTCGGCGACGCTGCCGTAGTCGGGGTCGACGGCCCGGTAGTCCACGATGTCGTAGCCGCCGTCCGCTCCGCCCGAGGGGTAGTGCGGGTTGATCCACAGCGCGTCGACGCCGAGCCAGGCGAGGTAGGGCAGCCGCGAGCGCAGCCCGGCCAGGTCGCCGATCCCGTCGCCGTTGCTGTCGGCGAACGAGCGCAGGTAGACCTGGTAGACGACCGCCGTCCGCCACCACTGCGACGGCGCCCGCCCGGTCGAGACCTGCTGCCCGGTCGAGTGCCGCACCGGAGCGAGCCGAGTTGCCATGCCGTTCCCATCGGCAGCGGACTCCGCTCAGCGGCGTGTCGGGCAACACGAACCACGGGGCTCCTCCTGGCGATGTTCGCCAACCGGCGGCAGCTCGTTGCCGCACCGGCCGCCGCCCCGGGCACCCGGGGGTGAGCGGCGGCCGGCTCCCGCGGTCAGCGGTGGGCGGCGAGGGAGGCGATCTCGTGCGCCGACTCCACGGTCGGTGCGGTGGCGATCATGCGCTCGACGGCCCGGTCGTCGCGCAGGTGCGCACGGAGGGAGCGGTGCCGCTGCAGGGCGCTGCGCAGGCTTCTCATGAGGGGTTCCTTCCCGGCGGTGCGGAAACTGGGTTCGCACGACGAACTCTGCCCCTATGCGAGGAGTTCGTCAAGTGAACTCAGCCACCTCTATGCTCGCTGCATGGATGAGTCGACGTGGGACCGGTCGCGCTGCTCCATCGCCGGCGCGCTGTCCGTCGTCGGGGAGAAGTGGAGCCTGCTGGTGCTGCGGGAGGCGTTCCTCGGCGTCCGCCGTTTCGCGGATTTCCACCGGACGCTCGGGGCGCCCAGGGCGGTGCTCACCGACCGGCTCGGGACGCTCGTCGAGCAGGGCCTGTTGACCCGGGTCCCGTACCAGGCCGAGGGTGAGCGGCAACGCCACGAGTACCGCCTCACCGCCAAGGGCCGCGACCTGTACCCGACGCTGATCGCCCTGATGGCCTGGGGGGACACCTACCTCGCCGACGAGGGGCGCGCACCGCTGGTGCTGCAGCACCGCGAGTGCGGCGCTCCCGTCCGGGTGGAGCTCGTCTGCGCAGCGGGGCACCGGGTCGAGGGGGCCCGCGACGTCCGCCCCGTGCCGCAATCCCGCCCGGCCTGACGCGCCGCCGGCGATGCTGCCGATCCCGCCCCGGCGCACCCGCCGGTGGCAGCGATGCGCGTCCGGCAGGGCGGTGACATCGCGGTGACAGGTCCGCAGCACGGTGGGTGGAGGCCGGTCACCGCCGAGCGGGCCAGGGGAGGACCGAATGAGCGACGTCGGATCCGCGGACACCCGTGACGAGGAGCCGCCCCGGCGGGCGGTCCGCCTGGTCTTCGCCTACGAGGGCGACGAGGTGCGGTTGCTGTCGCGAGCTCGGATCGAGAAGGTCCTGCCGCAGAGCGACCAGTCCGCGGACGCCCTGAACTTCCGGGGCACCTGGAGCGAGGTGCGGGACGCCGACGGCGTCACGCTCGACCGCCGGGTCCTCGTCGATCCGATGCCGCGGGACGCGGAGGTGTTCCCCGAACAGCTGGGTGAGGAGATCAGCCGGGAGCCGGTCGAGCGCCCGTCGGGCGTGTTCACCCTGCTCGTCCCGGATCTCGACGGCGCCGATCACCTCGCCGTCCTCAGCAACTCACCCGGTCAGGCGGGCGTGCGGGCGGCGGAGTCGGGACCGACCGAACTCGTCCGGGTCGACCTGACGACCGGCGGGGAGGCGCAGCCGTGACCACGAGCGACGGCAGCGTGCTGGGGCGCACCACGATCGTCGACCGAGGTTCCCCGGCGGAGTGCTGGAACCTGGTCTTCCTCGGTGACGGGTACACGAGCACCCAACTCGCGCAGTACGCGACCGACGTCAACAACGCCGCCTCCGTCCTGCTCAACACACCGCCGTTCAACGGACGCCGGGCGGTCATCAACGTCTTCCGGGTCGACGTCTCCTCCACCGACAGCGGAGCCGACGACCCGGTGGCCTGTGGCGGATCGGGCGCCGTCCGGCGCACCTACTTCGACGCGACGTTCTGCACCAACGGCATCCAGCGGCTGCTCACCGTCGACGCGGCGACCGCACTGGCCGTCGCGGGTGCCCAGGTCCCTGAGTTCGACGCCGTCCTGGTGATCGTCAACTCGACCGTCTACGGCGGATCCGGAGGCGCGGTCGGCGTCTTCTCACTCGCCGGCAATGCCACCGAGATCGCCATCCACGAGCTGGGGCACACCGCGTTCGGCCTCGCCGACGAGTACATGTACTACCGCGGCTGCGGCAGCGGGGAGACCGACCGGGACCACCACCCGCCGGTCGAACCCGTCGAACCGAACGTGACGATCGCGTCGACCCGGGCCGGCCTCAAGTGGCGCGACCTGATCCTGTCCAGCACCCCGGTGCCGACCATGAGCAACCCTGACTGCGCGCAGTGCGACAGCCGGCCGAGCCCCGTGCCGACCGGCACGGTGGGCGCGTTCGAGGGAGCGCACTACGCCCACTGCGGCGCCTACCGCCCCGAGTACGGCTGCAAGCTGCTCACCCTCGGCACGCCGTTCTGCGCGGTCTGCCAGCGGCGCATCCGGCAGGTGCTGCCCACCACCGTGCCGCACGTCCGCGAGTTGCGGGTCGCGCAGGCGGTGAAGCTGGTGCGGGGCGCTGGGCTGGTGCCGAAGCTCGTCGGTCCGCAGCAGCACGGCTCCTGGGTCTGGCAGCAGTCACCCAAGGCCGGCGCGATCGTCGCCTCGGGCAGCACGGTCACCATGCGGCTGCGCAGCGGCCCGATCCCGTGACGCGTCCGTCGCGCTGAGGCCGCCGGCGCCATCGAGGCTGCTCGGCCTGTTCCGGGCCGCGGGTTCCGGTTCCGGGCGATAGAGGCCAGGATCGGTCCATGGACGTCGACGGTCGGCTGCGCGAGCTGGGCATCGAGCTGCCCGAACCCATGCGGCCGGGAGGCAACTACGTCCCCGCCATGACCGCGGGGGACCTGCTGTTCCTGTCCGGGATGGGGCCGGTGCGACCGGACGGCGGTCTGGTCACCGGCAAGGTGGGGGACGGCGGGCTGGACCCGGCGGCCGCGCGGGAGGCCGCCCGGCTGACCGGGCTGCAGCTGCTCGCCGCTCTCCGGGCGGAGCTCGGCGACCTCGGCCGGGTCCGGCAGGTCGTCAAGCTCTTCGGCATGGTGAACTGCCGGCCCGGCTTCAACCGCACCCCGGCGGTGATCGACGGGTGCTCCGACCTGCTGGTCGAGGTGCTCGGCGACCGCGGCCGCGGCGCCCGCTCCGCCGTCGGCATGGCGGAACTGCCCTTCGACATCGCGGTGGAGATCGAGGCCGTCGTCCAGGTGGCGACCTGACGGGTGCGGTGCCTGCAGGCGGCCGGCGCCGACCGGACGCCGTCGCGCGATCAGTGATCCGCCGATGACCGACGACCGGGAGAACTCGTGCTGCTGGAGAAGATGACGTTCGGCGAGATCCAGGCCGCGCTCGACGAGGGACGGCGGGACGTCGTCGTCCCGTGCGGGGCGGTGGAGCAGCACGGTCGCCACCTGCCGCTCGAGGTCGACGCGGTGCACGCCGACCGCCTGGCGCAGGAGGTCGCCGAGCGGCTGGGGACGGCGCTGGTGGCTCCCACCATCCGGGTGGGGGTGTCACCGCACCACATGGCCTTTTCCGGGACGATCAGCCTGCAGCCGGCCACCTTCGAAGCCGTCTACGCCGACTACTGCCGCAGCCTGGCCGCGCACGGCTTCGACAACATCCTCTGCTTCTCCGCGCACGGCGGTAACTTCGGCCCGCTCGCGGACATGGAGCAGCGCCTCGACGACCTGGTCGGCCCGGAGTGCCGGGTGCTGGTCTTCGCCGATCTGCACGGCCTGGTCGGGGTCTGGCGGGGGGCGGTGGGGGACGCCGGCGGAACCCCCGACGACGTCGGCGGGCACGCCGACGTCGCGGAGTCCTCCGTGTACTCCTACCTCCGGCCCGGCGGGGTGCGCGCCGACCAGCTCGCCCGCGGCTACAGCGGGCCGGTGGATGACGCGCTGCTGGACCGGCTGTTCACCGGTGGGATCAAGGCGCTGTCCGACACCGGTGTGATGGGGGATCCGCACGGATTCTCCCCCGCCATCGGGGAGGTGTGCGTCCAGCGCGTGGCGGACATGATCGCCGGCCACTTCGCCGCGCGCCTGGGGAGGACCTGACCGGTAGGGCCGGCTCAGGAGAGCCGGTTCACAGCAGCCGGTCGAGGTCGTCCGGCCCCGGCCCGGTGCCGCCGGAATCCGGCAGCGGTGAGGTGTCGGGCACGTCGTCGTCCGGTGGCTCGGCTGCGACCGGGCCCTCCGCGTAGAGGGTGTCCGGGTCCTTCGGGTCCATCTCCGTCATCGCCCCGGGCTACCCGCCGTGCCGTCGGGGAACCGGCCCACCGGCGCGGCTGGACCCTTGTGCCGGGGATCGACAACAGCTGACCTACAACCCACATGGTTGTAGGTCAGCTGGACCAGGGAGCGGTGGACCGTTCGTTCGCCGCCCTGGCCGACGCAACCCGACGCGACCTCGTCGCGCGGGTGCTCCAGCAGGAGGCGTCGGTCTCGGCGCTCGCGCGGAACTACCGGATGAGCTTCGCCGCGGTCCAGAAGCACGTGTCCGTCCTGGAGACGGCGCGGCTGGCCAGCAAGGAGCGTCGCGGTGGCGAGCGCATCGTCCGCGGCGACGTCGACACGATCCGCGCAGTCGCCGGACTGCTCGGCCGGTACGAGGAGCTGTGGCGGGCCCGGATCGGCCGCCTCGAGCAAATCCTCACGCCCGGACCGGAGGCGGCCCCGACGCCCGTAGGTTCGAGCGGCGGAGCCTGACCGCCGGAGCCCCCCGGGGAACGTCGACGGCTGGGAAGGAGTGTCCCCGGATCCGGGTCCCCGGGCGACCGGGCCGGATGGCCCTTCCGGCGCCGGTGCGGACCGGCCGGCGGGGTGCTCGGTGCGGCGGTCAGGACGGGCGCTCGCCGTGCAGCCGGGCGATGTAGCGGTCGGCCGAGCGGCGCACGGCCGCGGCGCCGTCGCGGACGACGATCCGGCCCCACCAGCCGCCGTACACCCGGTCGAAGGCGAACTGCTCGACCCGGCGGGCGATGTCGGCCACCGTGTGCTCGTCGAGGGGGATCAGGTTGGGGTAGCTCCACATGAAGCTGACCCAGTTCCGGTCCTGGACGACGGTGACGGTGTCGCCGGTCAGCAGGGCGCCGCGGTCGTCGGAGCCGGCGGGCCAGTGCAGCACCGCCGCGCCGTCGAAGTGGCCGCCGATGCGGGCCACGGTCACCCCCGGCACCGGCGCCACCGAGTCCTCGAAGAACTCGATCCGCGGCGACGGGCGCTGCACCCACTGCCGGTCGGCGGAGGGCAGCAGCACCCGGGCGTCGAAGGCGTCGGCCAGATCGACGTGGGCACCGTAGAAGTGCGGATGCGACATGGCGATCGCGGCGACCCCGCCCAGTGCGTTGATCTCGTCCACCGCAGCGTCGTCGAGCAGCGGAACGCAGTCCCACAGGACGTTTCCGGCGGGCGTGCGCACCAGCAGGGCGCGCTGGCCGATCGCGACCGCGGGTTCGAGTCCGACGCCGAGCAGGTCCGGCTCCTCCTCGCGCAGAACGCTGCGGTGCGCGGCGGCCAGGTCCTCGCGCGTCGTCCACTGCTGGCCGCCCCAGCCGACGTACTGGCGCTCGTCCTCGCAGATCGGGCAGTGCGCGGGCGGCCGACCGGTGTCGGCGTGCTGGACGCCGCAGGTGGTGCAGATCCAGGCGGGCATCGGCAGGCTCCTGTTCGAAACGGGCGGCGACCGGGGAGCGCGGACCCTATCGCGCCCGGTCGGGACGCCGCCCGCTCGTCAGCTGAGGGCCAGCTGCGCCAGCTCGCCGCGGGACCGGACGCCGAGCTTCTGGTAGACGTTGCTCAGGTGGTACTCCACCGTCCGCGGGCTGAGGAACAGCCGGGCGGCGATCTCCCGGTTCGCCAGCCCGGAGCGGACGAGCAGGGCGGCCTGCCGCTCCTGGGGGGTGAGGTCCCCCGCGGTGGCGACGTCCCGCTTGCGGGCGGTCTCCCCGGACGCGCGCAGCTCCTGGCCCGCCCGCTCCGCCCACGGTTCGGCCCGCAGGTCCAGGAACACCTCGAGCGCGGCCCGCAGGTGGGCGCGGGCGTCGACGCGGCGCCGGTTCCGGCGCAGGAACTCCCCGTAGGCGAGCTCGGTGCGGGCCCGCCCGAACGGGCGCCCGGCGGAGTCGTGCAACCGGAGCGCGTCGGAGAAGTGCCGCTCGGCCACGTCGTTCCCGGCCAGCAGCGCGCGCCCGTGCTCGGCCGTGGCCGCCGGCCACGCGGTGCCGACCTCGGCGGCGAACGCGGTCAGCTCCTCCACCCACTGCTGGACGAGGTCCGGACGGCCGGCGCGGTAGGCGGCCTCCATCCGGTCCAGTGCGGCCGACCGGCCGATGGTGGGATGGCGGATCTTCGCCAGGTGGTGCAGCGCCCCCTCGGCGTCGGATGCGTTCGCCGCGAGCACACCGCGCACCCACTCCGCCATGTCCACCGCCGCCGCGCCGACGATGCCCAGCGGGCCTCCGCCGCCCAGTGACTCCAGCTCGGCCAGCGCGGCCGGCCCGGCGGACTCGCCGCGGTGAGCGGCCAGCAGCGCCAGCCAGGCCAGCGGCATCGCGGTCAGCGGCGCCTGCCCGATGCCGCGGGCCAGCACCAGGGCCTCGTTCGCCGATGAGGCGGCGGCGCTCCACTCGCCGCCGGACATCTGGGCGGACGGCAACCGGGACAGTGCCCACACCGCGTCGGTCACCGAGCCGCTCTCGCGGGCGAGCGCGAGGAGCTCTCCGTAGGCCCAGCGGACGGTCTCCGGCTCGGACAGGTGGAGCGCGGCCACGCCCAGATTCCCCAGCACCCCGGCGTCGGGAGCGAGGGTCCGGGCGATGGCGAACGCCTCCCGCCACGCGCCCGCGGCTCCGGCCAGCTCCCGGCGGAGGAAGTGCCGGTGCCCCCGGAGCAGCGCCGCGAAGCAGCGCAGCCGCGGTGCGGCGGTCTGGTCCACGACCGGGGAGACGTCGTCCTCGTCGACCGGGACGTCCCATCCCCAGGTGGCCAGCGCCGTGGCCAGCATCGCCATCTCCAGGGCCCGGGCGCCGTCCAGCCCGGCGACCTCCCGGGCGGCGCTCAGCACGATCCGCCGGCCGGCCTGCGGCGAGCCGATGTGCCACTCGATCCTGCCCCGGAGCCAGTCGACGTCGGCCCGCAGCAGGGGGTCGTCCGTGCCGGCGCGGGCGGCGTCGGCCAGGGCCCGGGCGCGGGCGCCGTCCCCGGCCAGCCAGACGCTCCGCGCTGCCGCGAACAGCCGGATCGCCCGGGCACCGGGCGAGGTGCTCAGCTCCGCGGCGCGCTCGGCGGCCGCGCCGGCCGCCTCGTGACCGCCGCGGCGGGTGGCCCGCTCGGCGACCGCGTCCAGCTCCGCGGCCACGGCGTCGTCCAGGCCGGTGGTGGCCAGCGCGCTGTGCCAGGTCCCCCGGTCCGGATCGCCGGCGGAGTGCAGGGCCGCCGCCAGCGCGCGGTGCGCGTGCTGCCGCTGCGACGTGGTGGCCGCGCCGTAGACGGCCGACCGGACGAGCGGGTGCCGCAGGGCCACCTCGTCGCCCGGAACCCGGAGCAGGCCGGAGTTCTCCGCGGCGTCGAGCGCCTCGTTCCCGGCACCGAGCTCGGCGGCGGCCTGCTGCACGACCGAGAGCCGGCCGGAGTCGTCGGCGGCGGCGACCAGCAGCAGCGTCCGGGCATCGTCCGGCAGCCGCCGGTAGCGGTCGAGGAACGCCCGCTGCACCCCGTGCGTCAGGGGTAGCCGCGCCGGCAGCGGCAGCCTTCCGGCGAGCTGGCCCTCGGACAGCACGCCCGGGAGTTCGACCAGCGCCAGCGGGTTGCCGCCGGTGCGCAGCTGCAGCTCGGCGCGGACGGCGTCGGTCATCACCCTCGCGGAGCCCTCGGCGAGCAGCTCCGCGGCCGCGTCGCCGTCCAGCCCGGGAACGGCCAGGTCGGGCAGGCCGGCCGCCTCGAAGGCGCCTGCCTCGCCGTCCCGGACGGCGAACAGCAACGCGATCCGGTCGGCCTGCAGACGGCGGGCCACGAACAGCAACGCATCGGCCGACGCCGCGTCGAGCCAGTGGGCATCGTCGACGACGCAGAGCACCGGCTGCTCCTCGGCCGCCTCCGCGAGCAGGGACAGGGCCGCGACGAACACCAGGAAGCGGTCCTCCCCGGGCGTGCCGCGGCCCTCCTCGCCGTCCTCGGGCTCGCCCAGCGCGCGGCGCAGCGCCCGGGCCTGCACCCGCGGAACGTGCTCGAGCCGGGGGAGCACCGGCCGCAGCAGCCGGTGCAGGGCCGCGAACGCCAACGGCGACTCCGACTCGATACCGGCGGTGGACAGCACGGTGCTGCCCGCGGCGCGGTCGACGACGTCGGCCAGCAGCGCGCTCTTGCCCACCCCCGGCTCACCGCGCAGGAGGAGGCACCCACCGCGGGAGGCTGCGGCACCGGCGACGACCTCGTCGAGCCGGGCCCGCTCCAGAACCCGCCCGTGGAGCACGTCTCGGACGCTACTCCGCCGGGAGCACCACCAGGCCGTGCTCGCCGACGCCGTACCCCGGTGATCCCCGTGGTTCCACGGACGCGACCGCACCCCGGCCGCCCGCAGGCTCTACCTGTCCGACTCGACCGGAGCACAGGTCGGGACACCGCAGCCGAGGAGCGACCCCCGTGATCACCGTGTCAGGACTCACCAAGCACTACGGCAAGCGCATCGCCGTGGACGACCTCAGCTTCGACGTGGCGGCCGGCCGGGTCACCGGGTTCGTCGGCCCCAACGGCGCCGGCAAGTCGACCACGATGCGGATGATGGTCGGGCTCACCCGACCCGACAGCGGCGAGGTCCGCTGCTCCGGCGTCCGCTACCGCGACCTGAAGAGCCCGGCCCGCACCATCGGGGCCGTGCTGGACGCCCGCTCCATGCACCCGGGCCGGACCGCCCGCAACCACCTGCGGGCGACCGCCGCGCTCAGCGGCATCCCCGGCCGGCGGGTCGACGAGGTGCTGGCCGAGGTCGGCCTGGAGTCGGCAGCGGACCAGCGGGCCGGCAAGTTCTCGCTGGGGATGCGGCAGCGCCTGGCGCTGGCCGGGGCACTGCTGGGCGACCCGGAGATCCTGCTGCTCGACGAGCCGTCGAACGGGCTGGACCCCGACGGCATCCGCTGGCTGCGGGACCACCTCAGCGCCTTCGCCGCCCGGGGCGGCACGGTGTTCGTCTCCAGCCACCTGATCAGCGAGCTCAGCATGTTCGCCGACGACCTGGTCGTCGTCGGCGGCGGGCGGCTGATCGCCGCGGAGTCCCTGCACGCCATCACCGCCCGCAACGACGTCTGCGTGGTAGTCCAGACCCCCCAGCCGGTCCGGCTGGTGGCGCTGCTGGCCGAGCGGGGACACGGCGCCGAGGCGACCGGCGACCGGGTGGTCGTCCGGGACACGACCCGGGCGGCCGTCTCGCAGATCGCCTTCGACCACGGGATCCGCGTCCTCGAGCTCACCGAGACCTCCCGGTCGCTGGAGGACAGCCTGCTGGACATGACCCGGTCCGCGGCCGAGTTCGCCTCCACCCCCGTCACCGCCTGATCCGCCCACCCCCACGACCCAGCCGAGGAGCCCGCCATGACCACCCACGCGACCACCCACGCGACCCGCAGCCACCCGACCACCAGCCACCCGACCCGCACCGACGCGACGGTCCACCCGATGCCGGCCACCCCGCTGTCCGACCGCCGGCCGGCCACCCGCAGCCGCGGCGACGACGCCCGGACGATCGGTGCGGCGCTGCGGAGCGACTGGATCAAGGCCTCCACCGTCCGGGCGAACCGGGCCATCCTCGCGGTGACCCTCACCGGCGGCCTGGCCGTCTCCTGGGCGGTGTCCGTGCTGGTCACCGACCAGGTGCTGACCGTCGCCGAGGTCGGCTTCTACTGGACCAGCGTGTCCTCCATGCTCGCCGCGATCGCCGGGGTCCTGCTGTTCGGCTCCGAGGTCCAGCACGGCACCCTGGCCGGCGCGGTGACCGCGGGACCGGCCCGCTGGGTCTTCGCGTTCGCCAAGACGCTGACCGCGGCGGTCGCCGGGCTGCTCATCGGCGCCACCGGCCTGGTCGCCGGTTTCGGCGGCGCCGCGATCGCCGGGCTGGGCGCCGGGGACACCTCGTCCCTGCCGGCCACCGTCAGCTGGGCCCTGCTGTTCAGCACGCTGTCCGCGGTGCTGGGCCTGGGGATCGGCATGATCGTCCGGCACAGCACCGGAGCCATCGCCGGGTTCCTGGTCTGGGGCTTCGTCATCGAGAACCTGGTCAAGGTGTTCCTCGCCGAGGAGGCCGCCCGCTTCCTGCCCTTCGTGGCCGGGAACCACCTGCTGGCCTACGACTCCGACCTCGAGTCCGCCCATGCGCTCGCCATCGCGCTGACCCGCCCGGAGAACGCGACTGTCTTCGGGAGCTACGCGGCGGCCGCACTGGCGATCGGCACCGTGCTGCTGTACCGCCGGGACGCCGACTGACAGTGACGCCGACCGATCAGTGACGCCGACCGAGAGGAGGTAGCCGCAGGATCGACGAGGGACCGCCCGGGACCTGTCCCGGGGCGGTCCCCTCGTGCTGCGGCGGCCCCCGTTCGCCGTGGACTTGTCAGGAACCGCCGGTCGCCGGACGATGCACCAACTCACCGAGGCGGGATGGAGAACGTCCATGGACCTCCACCACACCGACGGCGGCCACGGGCGGCATCGCCGCAGGCAGACCCGTCGACGCATCGCCGTGGTCGGCCTCGCGGCAGCGGTGCTGGCCGGCGCCATCCTGGTGGCCACCCTGTGGCCCGGCGGGCCGGCCTCCTCGGATGCGGGCCAGGCTGCGCCCTCGGGGTCGGGCGCCTCGGCCGGCGCCTCGGCCGATCCGGGCAGCGCGGCCCCGGGTGCGGCGCGCAGCACTCCGCCGGCGGCGGGCTCGCCGGGCCCGGAGGCCAGCTCCTCCCATCCCGCGGCCGGCTCACCGGCGCCGGCGGCGAGCTCGCCGATCCCCGGCGTCGGTGCCGCCCTGGCGGTCGGGCGGGCTCCGCACTACATGGCCGTCGCCCCGGACGGCCGGTTCGGCTACATCGCCGACCCCGTGGCCGGCGCCGTCCTCCGGTTCGACCTCGGCCGGGCGGAGGTCACCGCAACGATCCCCATCCCCGACGCCCCACCGGAGCTGGTGACGTTCGCCCCGGACGGCAGCCGCGCCTACGTGTCGGCCTACCGGGACGACTTCTCCGCCAACTACATCGTCACCCTGGACGCCCGGACCGACAGCAGGATCAGCGCCGTTCCGGTCGGCCGGGGCCCGTACGCGGCCGGCACGACTCCCGACGGGCGGCTGCTCTACGTGCCCTACTACGACGAGGACCATCTCGACGTCCTCGACGCCGCGACCGGCGCGATGGTGGGCCGGATCCCGGAAGAACCGTGCCCGCACTGGGTGGTCTTCACCCCCGACGGCCGCCTCGCCTACACCACCAACCACTTCTCCGACGTGGTCACGGTGCTCGACGTCGCCCGGAACGCGGTGCTGACGACCATCCGGGTGGGGGACGGCCCGCACAGCCTGGAGATGTCCCCCGACGGTGCGCGCATCGCGGTGGTGAACTACATCGCCGGCAGCGTGTCGCTCATCGACGTCGCGACCAACACCGTCGTGGGCACCGTGGCGGGGGTGGGTGCCGGGCCGCAGGACGTGACCTACGCCCCCGACGGGCGGCACTTCTACACGGCGAACGTGGACGACGGCACGGTGGCGGTGGTGGACGCGCTGTCCGGCGCGGTCACCGCCCGGATCCCGACCGGGGCCAGCCCGACCAGCGTGGCGGTCGCGCCGGACGGACGGCACGCGTTCGTCACCAACTTCGGCGACGGGACCGTCCGGGTGCTCGACACCGCCACCGGGTGACGCGGATCGCTCAGGTCTCTGCGGCGGGTGGCCGGTCGGCCGCCATGCCGCGCGCCGCGGTGGTCGCCACGGCGAGGGCGGCCGCGGTCGCCAGCAGCACCCCGGCGGCGCCCACGCCGGCGGCGACGACGCCGACGGCGCTCGGGATGAGCACCTGGCCGAACCGGTTGCCGGTCAGCCGCAGCGACATGGCCCGGCCCCGCAGCCCCGGTGGCGCCGAGAGGGCCAGCCAGGCCATCGTCAGTGGCTGACCGACACCGAGGCCCAGCCCGAGCAGGACGACGACGGCGGTCATGCCCGCGTCCGTCAGCGGCAGGCCGAGGGCGGCCATCGACAGGGCCGACAGGGCCACGGTGGTGATCATGAGCCGGCGGCGGCCGAGCAGCGCGACGAGTCGGCCGAGGAAGAACCGGGAGATCATCGACGCCACCGCCCGCAGGGTGAGCAGCAGGCCGATGAACCCGGCCGCGAGGCCGCGGTCGGCGCCGAGCGCGGGCAGGTACACCAGGGTGATGTCCACCGCGGCGAGGACGACGCAGCTGATCAGCAGGGCCCGCACCAGGCCGGGCAGTCGCAGCAGCGTGCGCATGCCGCCCGACGTGCCGGCGCCCTCGGCGACCGCCCGGGCCGGCATCCGCAGGGCCCACGTGCACGCGACGAGGGTTCCTCCGATGGCCGTGGCGACCAGGAAGATCAGGCCGGTGTCCGGAATGGACCCCCGCCCTCCGACCAGGATGATCAGCCCCGGACCGATCGCCTGCCCGAGGGACGCCGCGAAGGTGTAGTAGCCGAACGCGCTGTCGAACCTGCCCGGCGCCGCCGAGTTGGCGACCGCCGCCTGCTGGCCCACGACGGAGAACAGGTGGCCGGTGCCCAGCACGACGGTGCCCAGCACCAGGCCGGCGGCCGTGCCTCCCGCGGTCGCCAGCAGCAGACCGGACAGCGTCAGGAGGACCGATCCGGCCAGCATCACCCGCCGCTCGCCGAACCGGTCGGTCGCCTGGCCGGACGGCACCGCGAGGAGCAGCGGCACGACGGCGAACGAGGCGGCCAGTGCTCCCAGCCAGGCGCCGGGGACCTCGAGCTCGATCGCCCGGTAGGTGGCGGCGGGGCGCAGCAGGAAGGTGACGACCTGGGTCAGCGTCGACTGCACGAGCAGCACGGCCAGCAGGCGCCGCCCGGGTGACCCGGCCGGGTGGGCGGACTTCGCGGTCACGACTGCTCGGTGCCGGCGTGCTCGGCCAGCCGCCCGGCGGACCGGGCACCCAGGCTCGCCTCGACGTGGGCCCGCATGATGTCGGCCGCCGCGGCGCCGTCCCCGCTGTCGATCGCCTCGACCAGCCGGGTGTGCTCGGCGGCCGTGCGGTCCCGCTCCGCCGCGCTGCGGTCGAGCTGCAGGGCATGCCGGCGGTACCGGTCGGCGGAGTCCCACAGCCCGTCCAGGGTCTGCACCAGCAGGCTGTTGTACGAGGCCCGGTAGATGGCGGCATGGAAGCGGCGGTGGGCGACGAGCTGCTCGACGGTCGGGTTGCTGGGCAGGGACTCGAGGCCGTCCAGCGCGGCCCGCATCTCCGCGAGGTCCCCGGTGGTGCGCCGGCCCGCCGCCAGCGATGCGGCGAGCGGGTCCAGGGACCGGCGGACCTCCAGCAGGTTCCGTGCCTCCTCGGCGTCCAGCGGGGCCACCCGTGCGTCCCGGTGGGCGTCGAGCTCGACCAGCCCCTGCTGCTTGAGCCGGCGCAGGGCCTCTCGCAGCGGAGTGGTGCTGATGCCGATCTGCCGTGCGAGGACCGCCTGGGGGATCACCGCACCGGGCTCGAGCTCACCGGACAGGATGAGTTCGCGGATCCGGGTGTAGGCGTAGTCGCTCTTCGTGGCGAAGAGGCCGGCCGTCGCTGTCACTGCTGCTCCTGTCCACGCCCTCGATCGGAACGGGCGTGGCTATAGGTTATAACCTCGGCGGGTGCGCTCGACGGGCGGGGCAGCACCTGGGGGCGTCGGCCGGGGGGACCGCGGCCGAGGGAGGGACCTGGGGAGCCGGGATGGCCTGGGCGGGGGAGCCCGCCGGGTCGGAGAGGCCGTCACCGGAGCCGCGGGCATGGCACCTTCGACAAGGTAGGGCTCTGCATACACCTGTATGCAGAGCTCTACGTTCCCGCAGGTGGAGGCACTCCAGCGGTGCACACCCCGGCACCTCGAGCTCTGCGCACACCTGTATGCAGAGCCCTACGTCCCGCGGGGGAGGTGCTCGGGCGGTGCACCCCCCGGCAGGTGACCGTCGCCGCGGCGAGCGGGCCCTGCCGCCGTTCCAGCCGGCGCTGCACGAAGTGGTCCCCCGTCGCGATGGACGCCAGGAAGCGAGGCGGCGGCCGAGGAGTGCGCTGACCGCACGACCGCGGGAGGCCCCCCGCACGGCTGCGACGGCGCGTCGGGGGGCCGGCCTCCGGCTCTCCGGTGGGCCCGGCCGCACCGGCGCAGGGGGCCGGCGGTGGCCCGGGCTGGCTAGAGTCCGGGTGCATGGCGCTGCGGGTGCTCCTCGCCGACGACAACTACCTGGTGCGGGAGGGGCTGTCGGCCCTGCTCGCCGAGGCGGCCGAGGTGGAGGTCGTCGGCGCGGTCGCCGATCCGGAGGCGTTGCTGGCGGCCGTCGACGCGGAGCAGCCGGACGCCGTCCTGACCGACATCCGGATGCCGCCCACCTTCACCGGCGAGGGCATCGCCGCGGCCCGGCGCATCCGGGCCGAGCACCCCGGCATCGGCGTCGTCGTGCTGTCCCAGTACGTGGAGGGCGACGACCCGTACGAGCTGCTCAAGGACGGCGCCGCCGGGCTGGGCTACCTGCTCAAGGAGCGCATCTCCGACCTGGCGGAGCTGGTGCGGGCGCTGACGGAGGTGGCCCGCGGCGGCTCGGTGCTCGACCCCCGGGTGGTCGAGGGGCTGATGGCGCGCAAGGCCGGTGAGGAGCGGTCGCCGCTGCACGGGCTCACCGAGCGCGAGCACGAGGTGCTGGCCGCCATGGCCACCGGCAAGACCAACAGCAGCATCGCGCGGTCGCTGTACATGAGCGATCGGGCGGTGGAGAAGCACATCGGCGCCGTGTTCACCAAGCTCGGGCTCGGCGAGGAGGACGACGTCAACCGGCGGGTGATGGCCGTGCTGACCTTCCTGGACGCCACCGCGCGCACCCGGTGAGGAGCGGCAGGGGTTCCGCAGCGCCCCCCGGCTCGGCCACACTGCCGCCATGCCGCATCCCGGCTGGCCCAGCCGATCCTGGCCCAGCCGCTCCTGGCCGGAGCACCGGCCCGCGCCGGGCGTGGCCGGTGGCCTGCCCGCCGCCGGGGTCCTGACCCTCGTCGGTGGCCTGGCCGCGTTCGTGGTCGCCGTCTACGTCCTGGTCGTGGTCGGCGGCGGGGCGCTCCTGGGGCGCACCGGTCCGCCCTCCGCCGTCCTGTCGATCGCCGCCACCGCGGTCGTGGCGCTGGCCATCGAGCCGGTGCAGACCCGGCTGGAACGCCTCGCCGCGCGCCGCTGGGCGGCCGGCCCGTCACCGGAGGAGGCGCTGCGCCGCTTCCGGACGGCGACCGACGGCTGCTTCCCCACCGAGGAGCTGCCCGGCCGGATCGCGCGCACCCTGGCGCAGGCGACCGGGGCCGCCCAGGCGCAGGTCTGGCTGGACGTCCGCGGCCGGCCGGCGCTGGCCGCGGCCTGGCCTGCTCCGACGGTGCCGGCCGTCGCGACGGCTCCGCAGGTCCTGGAGATCGGGTCGGCCGGTGAGCGCCTGGGAGAGGTGCAGCTGCACCGGCCGGCCGACCGGGTCCCCTCTCCGGTCGAGGAGCGGCTGATCGCTGCGCTGGCCGGCCAGGCCGGGCTGGCGTTGCGCGGCGCGCGGCTGCGGGCCGAGCTGGGTGCCCGGCGGCAGGAGCTGCAGGCCCGCGCGGAGGAGCTGCGCGCGTCCCGCCATCGGCTGGTGACCACCCAGGACGACGAGCGGCGGAGGCTGGAACGCGACGTGCACGACGGCGCCCAGCAGCACCTGGTGGCGCTGGCGGTGAACCTGCGGCTGGCCTCGGCGCTGGCGCGGGGTGACCCGGTCCGCGCCGCCGAGCTGCTGGAACGGCAGGCGGGCGCGGCCGAGGACGCCGTGGACACCCTCCGCACCCTGTCCCGCGGCATCTACCCCGCCGTCCTCACCGACCGGGGGCTGCCCGCGGCGCTGGCCGCGGCCGCCGCGACCAGCCCGCTGCCGGTGCAGGTGTGCGCCGAGGGCGTCGGCAGGTACCCGGCCGCGGTCGAGGCGGCGCTGTACTTCGCCGCCGTGGAGGCGCTGCAGAACGCCGCCAAGCACTCCGGGGCCCGGTCGGTGCAGGTGCGGGTCGCCGCGGACCCGCAGGCCGTCACCGTCACCGTCACCGACGACGGCCGCGGGTTCGACCCGGCCCAGGCCGCCGGCGCCGGCCTGGCCAACATGCGCGACCGGCTGGACGCCGTGGGCGGCGACCTGGCGCTGGACAGCGCTCCCGGGCGTGGGGCGCGGATCCTGGCGGCGGCACCCGTCGCGGACGTCGGGGGAGCCTGAGTGCGCGGGCGGCTGGTCTGGGGACTGGTCGCCCTGGCCGCGGTCTGCGCGGTCGGGCAGACCGCGGTGGTGGCGTCGGTCCAACCGCTGCTGTCGCGTCGCGCGCTGCTGGACGGCTGGCCGTTCGTCACCGTGGCCACGGTCGCCGGCACCTACCTCGGCGCGCTGATCGTCACCCGGCGGCCGGCGCACCCGGTGGGCTGGATCCTCTGCCTGGGCCAGGCGGCGACCAGCGTGGGGCTGCTGGCCTCCGCCGTCGGCGCGCGGGCCGCAGCGGCCGATCCGGTCCGGCCGGCCGACGCCGGGCACCTGGCCACCTGGGTCGGGGCGCTGCTGGGCAACGTGGGGCTGGCGCTGATCCCGGCGCTGTGCCTGCTGGCGCCGGACGGCCATCTGCTGTCCCGCCGGTGGCGCCCGGTGCTCGCCCTCGCCCTCGCCGGGCTGGGGCTGCACCTGGCGGCCATCGTGACCACGGCTCCCACCGACCTCGACGCCGCCGGGCGCCATCTCCGGGAGAACCCGGTCACCGCCGTCCTGGCCAACGGCTGGACGCTGGTGCTGCTGCTGTCCCTGCTGGCCGGCGCCGGATCGCTGGCGGTGCGGCTGCACGGAGCGGGTGGCGAGGCCCGCGCCCAGCTGCTGTGGGTGATCGCGCCGGCGGCCGTCCTGGCCGCCGGGGCGGTGGCGCTGGTGGGCACCCAGCTGGTGATGTCGACGCGGGGCACCTGGGTCCCCGGTGGCACCGCCGAGACCCTGCTCTACGCGGTGTTCTTCCTCGGCTGGGCGGGGCTGCCGGTCTGCGCCGGCATCGCCGTGGTGCGCCACCGGCTGTTCGACATCGACGTGGTGGTCAGCCGGGCGGTCGTCCTGGCGCTGACCACCGGCTTCGTCGCCGCGACCTACGTCGCCGTCGTCGTGCTGATCGGCGGGCTCCTCGGCCGCCCGGCCGGCGGCTTCTGGCCGTCGGTGGCCGGCACCGCCGTCGCCGCGCTCGCCTTCCAGCCGCTGCGCCGCCGGGTGCTGCGGATCGCCGACCGGCTCACCTACGGGCGGCGTGCCCCGGCCTACGAGGCGCTGGCCGATCTCGGTGCCCGGCTGCCGCGCGGTCCCGCACCCCGGGAGCTGCTGTCGGTCACCGCCGCCGCGGCGGGCACGGCGCTCGCCGCCGACCGGGCGACCGCGGTGCTGGACCTGGCCGACGGGCAGTCGGTCGCCGAGGAATGGTCAGCCGGGGCGCATCCGCGCCGGCGGCTGCCGCCGGCCGAGACCACCGTGCCGGTGCGCGGCCAGGGGGAGGTGCTCGGCCGCGTCACCATCGCCGTGCCGCCCGGCCGGGACCTGCGGCCCGGGGAGCGGCGGCTGCTGGAGGACCTCGCCGACCAGGCCGCGCCGGCCTTCCGCAACGCCCGGCTGGAGGCCGAGCTGGCTGCCTCGGTGACGGCACTGGACCGGCGCACCCGGGAGCTCGCCCGCTCCCGGCAGCGGCTGATCGCCGGCCGTGACGCCGAGCGGGTCCGGCTGGAACGGGCCGTCTCCGCCGACGTGCTGCCCGGCCTCGCCGACCTGCCGCAGCGGCTGCGGGCGGCGGCCGGAACGCTGCGCTCCGGCGGCGAGGTCCCCGACCTCGAGCCGCTGATCGCGCGCACCACCGACGCCCTGGAGCAGCTGCGCGAGCTGAGCCACGGGGTCTTTCCGGTGCAGCTGTCCCGCTCCGGGCTGGCACCCGCGCTCCGCTCGCTGGCCGCGCGCACCGACCCTCCGGCCCTGCTGGAGGTCGACCCCGACGTCGGGGGGCGGCGGTACCCCGCCGCGGTGGAGACCACGCTGTACCTGTGCGCCCGGGAGGCCGCGCGGGTGGCTGCCGGGCGGCTGGTCGTGCGGCTGGCGGAGCGGCAGGGGGTGCTGGCGCTGGAGCTGCGGGCCGGGCACCTCGCCGGCGCGGCGGCGGAGGTCGCCGACCGGGTCGAGGCGGTGGGTGGCTCGCTGGTGGTCGCCGGCGGCGCCGTCCGGGTGTCCGTGCCCGTCGGTCAGCCGGACGCCTGCGACCAGCAGGTCACCAGCCGGTCGGGACCGAACAGCCGCTTGGGCACGTACGCCGCCGCCCCGCAGCCGTCGAGCTCGACCTCCTCCTCCTCGTAGGTCGACAGCAGGACGACGACCGGCGGGTCGCCGGCCGCGCACAGCCGCCGGGCCGCCTCGACGCCGTCGATGCCCGGCAGGTGGACGTCCATCAGCACCAGCTGCGGTCGCAGCGCCCCGGCCAGCGTCAGGGCCTCCTCGCCCGATGCGGCCGACCCGACGAGCACGAACCCGTCGGTGGCCTCGACCACGCCCGCCATCGCCGAGCGGAACGCCTCCTGGTCGTCGACCACCAGGACGCTGACCTGCTCCACCTGCGCACCTCCTGCCGTGCCGCCCATCGTGCCCGCCCCGCCGGACGCCGCCCAGGTGGACGGCCCCCCTGCGGGGGTGCGGCCAGCCCCCTCCGGATCGGGCGCCCGGCCACCGGCAGCCGTGCTGTTGGACCCCTGGGACGGCGACCGCCGCGCTCCTAACTTCGGAACCCGGATCGGCACCCCACCGACCCCGACCACACCACACCGCACCCTTCCGGGAGCACCCGATGCACGACACCGTTCCTCGTCTCTCTCCGGCACCGCAGGCGTCGCGGTCCGGCGCCGTTCCCCGGTTCGTCCGTGCCCATCCGGTGGGCGCGTTCCTCGCCTGGTTCTTCACCGTCGGGCAGGCACTGGCGTTCACCCCGCTCGTCCTGCGCGGAGCCCTGGACGTCGACGTCCCGGGGCAGCCGTTCGTCGTCGCCAGCACGCTGGTCGGCCTGCTGCTGCCGGCCCTGGTGATCACCCGCATCGTCGACGGCCCCGAGGGGCTGCGGGCGCTGTGGGGCCGCGCCGTCCGGGTGCGGGTGCCGCTGCGCTGGTACGCCCTGGCCCTGGTCGGCGTGCCGGTGGCGACGACCGCCCTCACCGTCGCGCTGTTCGGCGCGCCGGCGCTCACCGCCTCGACGCTGCTCTCGGCGCTCGGCTACGGCCTGGTGCTGCAGTTCTTCATCGTCCTGCTGTCGAACAACTGGTGGGAGGAGCTCGGCTGGATGGGCTTCGTGCAGGCCCGCCTCCAGGACCGGCACGGCCCGGCCCGGGCGGCGCTGCTCGTGGCGCCGCTGTTCGCGCTGCAGCACGTGTCCCTCGTGGTGGGCAACCCGCTGCTGCTCGGCGTGATCTTCATGGTGGTCCTCGCACTGGTGGCCGTTCCGTTCCGGGCGCTGCAGGGCTGGGTCTACAACCGCACCGGCAGCCTGTTCGCCGTCGCCCTGGTGCACGCCGCCGGCAACGCCGCCGCCTCCGGGAGCGGCTTCGACGGCGGGGCCGGCCTGCTCCGGCGGATCTACGACGAGCCGCTCGTCGGATCGATGCAGACGCTGTCCAGCGCCGTCCTCGGGCTGCTCGTGCTCGCCGCCACCCGCGCGCGGCTCGGCCGCCCGGACCGCCGCCGTCCCGACCGGGACCGCGGCACGGACGACGTCCCCACTCCATCCGCCGCGGTCCGCTGATCCATCCCTGACTGGAGGCAATCCCATGATCGAAGCAGTCGACCTGTCCAAGCAGTACGGCCGGCACACCGCCGTGGACCACGTCACCTTCACCGTCCGGCCCGGCCTGGTGACCGGCTTCCTCGGGCCCAACGGCGCCGGCAAGTCCACCACCCTGCGGATGGTGGTCGGGCTGGACCACCCCAGCACCGGGCAGGTCCTGGTGGGCGGGCGGCGCTACGCCGACTCCCCGGCCCCGCTGCACGAGGTCGGGGTGCTGCTGGAGGCCGGTGCCGTGCACCCCGGGCGCAGCGCCCGGGAGCATCTGCTCGCGCTGGCCCAGACCCACGGGATCAGCCGGCGGCGGGTGGACCAGGTGCTCGACCTGGTCGGCCTGGGCGAGGTCGCCGGCCGGCGCACCGGGGGCTATTCGCTGGGCATGCACCAGCGGCTGGGCATCGCCGGTGCGCTGCTCGGCGATCCGGCCGTCGTCGTCCTGGACGAGCCGGTCAACGGGCTGGACCCGGACGGCATCCGGTGGATCCGCGGCCTGCTCCGGTCGCTGGCCGCGGAGGGCCGCACGGTGTTCGTGTCCTCGCACCTGATGAGCGAGATGGCGCTGACCGCCGACCACCTGCTGGTGCTCGGCCGGGGCCGGGTGCTGGCCGACGTGTCGATGGCGCAGATGACCGCCTCGGCCGCGCCGGTCGTGAACCTGCGGACGCCGCAGGCCGAGGAGCTGCGCCGGGTGCTCACCGGCCCCGGGGTCACCGTGACCGACCGCGACGGCGGCCTGGCGGTGGCCGGTCTGGACGGCGCGCAGATCGCCCGGCGCGCGCTCGACTCCCGGGTGCTCGTCTCCGAGCTCACCCCGCAGACGACCTCGCTGGAGGACGCCTACCTGGCGCTGACCCGCGACGACGTCGAGTACTCCACCACCACGACCACCACGGTCCCGCGGAGGGCAGCAGCATGACCAGCACCAGCACCAGCACCGGCACCGGCACCGGCACCAGCACCGGCACCAGCACCGGCACCGGCACCAGCACCGGCACCGGCACCGGGAGCAGCACCGCCGTCCCCGCGGTCGGCGATCCGGCGGTAGCCGACCGGCGGCAGGAGGTGACCCTGTCCCGGGTGGTGCGCGCCGAGTGGACCAAGCTGCGCAGCCTGCGCACCCCCGCCTGGCTCTTCGCCCTGACCGGGCTGGGGATCGTCCTCCTCGGCACCATGATGGCGATCGGCACCGTGGTCGCCGGCGTCTCCGCCGAGGAGGAGGAGGTCGACGCCCTGGGCGGGGCCCTGACCGGGATCAGCCCGGTGGAACTGCTCGTCGGGGCGCTGGGGGCGCTCGCGGTCACCACCGAGTACTCCTCGGGGACGATCCGCAGCACGCTGTCCGCGGTGCCGCGGCGGCTGCCGGTCCTGGTCGCCAAGTCGGTCGTCGTGGCGCTCGCCGTCCTCACCGTCGCCCTGGTGTCCGTCCTGGTCGCGTTCACCGCGACCCGCGGCATGCTGGCCGGCCAGGGGGTGTCGCTGCCGTTCACCGCACCCGGGGTGCCGCGGGCGCTGGTCGGTGCCGCGCTCTACCTGACCGTCGTGGCCCTGCTCGGGGCCGGGTTCGGCTGGCTGCTGCGCAGCGCGGTCGGCGCCCTCGCCGCACTGGTCGGTGTGCTGTACGTGCTGCCGGTGCTCGGGATCGTGCTGCCGGAGGGTGCGGCGGCGGTCGTCGTCCCGCTGATGCCGGGCAACGCCGGCGCCGCGGTGATGCAGCTGGGACCGGCCGGCCTGCTGGCCCCGTGGGCCGGGATAGCCGTCTTCGCCGGCTACGCGGTGCTGCTCCTGGCGGTCGCGGCGCTCGTCCTGCGCCGGCGGGACGCCTGACGCGGAGGGAGCAGCCGACCGGCGGCCGCGCGCCGGGGCGGCGGGTCCGATACTGGCAGCCCGCCGACCCTCCGGAGGAACCGTGACCGACCGACTCCTCACCTCCCTGGACACCGCCCTCGACGGCGCCGGCCAGCTGGTCGGCGCCGTCGCCGCTGAGCAGTGGGAGCTGCCCACGCCGTGCTCGGACTGGACGGTCCGCCAGCTGGTCAACCACCTCGTCGGCGGCAACCGGCTGTTCGCCCGGGTGCTGCGCGGCGAACCGCTGCCCCCGCTGGACCAGCTCGGCCGCCGCGGCGCGGAGGACCAGCTCGGCGGCGATCCGGCGGCCGCCTTCGCCGGCTCTGCCGACGAGCTGCGGGCAGCTCTGCGCGCTCCGGGAGTGCTGGCGGGCACCTACACCGTTCCCGCGGGAACGCTGCCCGGCTCCGCGGTGGTGCACCTGCGAACCGTCGAGATGCTGGTGCACGGCTGGGACCTGGCCCGCGCGACCGGTCAGCAGGTGCCGTTCTCCGACGACCTGGCCGAGCCGGAACTCGCCTTCAGCGGTGACATGCTCCAACGGCTGCCGGCGGGCCGGCAGCCGTTCGCGCCGTCCCGGCCGGTGTCTGGCGACGCACCGGCGATCGACCGGCTGGCCGCGCTGCTCGGCCGTACCCCGGACCAGGGATGACCGCCGCCGGGGTGGGTGCGGCACGATCCGTCCCGACGGCCGGGGTCCCGGCCGCCTTCGTCAGGCGGGGACGGCGCCGATCGCGACGAACTGCGGCAGGAACCCGGTCGGCCTCGTCTCCGCGACGTCCATCCGGCGGAACGCCTGCTCCCAGCGGTCCACGTCGGCGGGGGAGGCGAGGCCCTCGGCGAGCATCGCGGCACGCGCCGCCCAGGACGGCGGTCGCAGGCCGGGGGGCACGGTCAGCACCTCGTAGCTGCCCTCGTGCAGGACGACGGTCAGCCCGGCGCGGCGGAGCAGCCGGCCGAGCCGCAGCCCGGTCTGCAGGTCGTTGCCGCGGCGGCGGTGCAGCTCCAGGTACGTGGAGTTCAGGTCGTCCAGGTCGGGGTCGGCGTCCAGCATGCGGATGGCGGTGGCGTCGACGTCGACCAGGAAGACGTGGCCGCCGGGCCGCACCAGCCCGCTGACGTGGTCGACGATCCGCTGCTCGTCCGGGCCGTTGTGGGCGAGCACGTGCCG
Organism: Modestobacter sp.; assembly: GCA_025933855.1. Taxonomy (GTDB): domain Bacteria; phylum Actinomycetota; class Actinomycetes; order Mycobacteriales; family Geodermatophilaceae; genus Modestobacter. The sequence goes on from JAICZD010000007.1 coordinate 29,366, forward strand.
CATCACCACCACGTCCACCGACCCGCTCGGCAGCCCGGTGTCGGTCGCCTCGCCACGCCGCAGCTCCACGTTGCGGACTCCGGCGGCCGCCACGACCTCCCGGCCGGCGGCGAGCGCCTGCTCGTCCCGCTCCACTCCGATGACCCGGCCGGCCGGCCCCACCACGGAGGCCAGCAGCACCGAGGTGGCCGCCGGCCCGCAGCCCACGTCGGCCACGACGGCGCCGGGCACCAGCCCAGCGCTGGACCAGTGCCGGCCGTCGGTGTGCCTGCTCCGCTCGGCCATGAGCAGGTACCGCTCGATCTCGGCGTCGCTGATCGCCAACGCGTACTCGGCCATGGGACCCCCTGGTCGTGGTCAGTGTGGCACCGGACGACGGTCGCCGGACCGGCTCGGGCCGCGGGCCGCAGCGCGAACCCGGGCCGGGCGCTGCCGCGCGGCGGAAGCCCTTGCGCCCGGCGGAACGGCACAGAAACCTGATCGGCACGCCCGGCCCCGCGCCGGCAGTGCCGACGGCGGGCCACGACGGCCGGGATCGGCGCCGTCCGGCAGCTCCCACCTCCGAGGAGACCCATGACCGCCCGCACTGCGGCGCCGCGCCCGATCGCCGTCACCGGCGCGACCGGTCAGCTCGGTGGCCGGGTCGCCCGGCGCCTGACCGAGGCCGGGGTGCCGCAGCGGCTGCTCGTCCGCGACCTGGCCCGTGCACCGCAGCTGGCCGGAGCGACCGCCGTGCGCGCCTCCTACGACGACGGCGAGGCGGTCCGGCGCGCCCTCGACGGCACCGGGAGCGTGCTGATGGTGTCGGCCGCCGAGCACCCCGACCGGGTCGCGCAGCACCGCAGCTTCGTCGACGCGGCCGCCGCCGCCGGCGTCGCGCACCTGGTCTACACCTCCTTCGCCGGTGCCGCGCCGGACGCGACCTTCACCCACGGCCGCGACCACTGGCACACCGAGCAGCACATCCGGGCCAGCGGCCTGGACTTCACCGTCCTGCGGGACAACCTCTACGCCGACTTCCTGCCCGCCCTGGTGGGTGCGGACGGCGTGATCCGCGGCCCGGCCGGAGACGGCCGCGTCGCCGCCGTCGCCCGGGACGACGTCGCCGAGGTGGCCGCTCTGGTGCTGCGCGACCCCGGGGCGCACGCCGGGCGCAGCTACGACCTCACCGGCCCACGGGCCCTGACCCTGACCGAGGTCGCCGCCCTCATCAGCGCCGCCACCGGCCGCGCGGTCAGGTACCACCCCGAGACCGTGCCGGAGGCTTTTGCGTCGCGCGCCTCGCACGGGGCGCCGGACTGGCTGGTGACGGCCTGGGTGTCCACCTACACCGCGATCGCCGCCGGGGAGATGGCCGAGGTCAGCCCCGCGGTCCCCGAGCTGACCGGTCACCCGGCCACCTCGCTGGAGCAGTTGCTTCGCGGGCGGACGTGACCGGAACCGGCATCCCCGGGGCGGACAGGGTCCGCCGGCAGCCGCGGATGCGGGGGGCGACGGCCGGGCGGTGGGTCCGGGCCGCGGTCGCGGCGGCCGCGGCTGTGGCTTGCCTGCTGGCCGGGGCGGCGTGCACTGCCGGGCAGCCGGACGCCGCGGCGCGCCCGGCACCGACGCGTGCGGCCGCGCCGTCCACCAGCGCGGCGCCCGGCGCGCCGACCCCGACAGCGA